>NZ_JBEYYT010000004.1:0-71210 GCF_040645715.1 Spirillospora sp. NPDC046719
GCCCGCCCCCACCCCCCCGGCGGCCCCGCCCCCGCCCCCCCCACGGCCCCGCCCAGGCGGCCGCGCGCCGCCGAGCTGGCCGAGCGCGGCCCGGCGGAGTTCGCCCGCGCCCGCGCGCCGCGGCTGCTCTCCCCGGGCGCGTCGCCCGCGGACGTCGCGCGCGTCGCCGAGGCCATGGCCGCCGCGATCCGCCTGCCCGGCTACGGCCACGCGGCCGAGTCGATGGCCGCCACCGACCACGGCGACGCGTTCGCCCGGATCACCGCTCCGACGCTCGTGCTCGTGGGCGAGCACGACGCGGTCTGCCCGCCGGCGGAGAGCCGGCTCATCGCGGCCTCCGTGCCCGGCGCCCGGTACGCCGAGATCCCCGGGGCCGGCCACCTCGCCCACCAGGAGCGGCCCGAGGCGTTCGCCGGCGCCGTGCGCGACTTCCTTCTTCCCCGTTCACAAGCAGAGGAGAACCCAGCATGACCGAGAAGACCGCCACCGACCTGGACCAGCTCATCGACTCCTGCATCGCGAGCCGCGAGAGCCGCTTCGAGGACTGGGACACGCTCGCCTTCCAGGCCAAGGCCGGGGACGAGTTCCGCCGCGCCCAGATCCGCTACATCGGGTCCGGCGCGACGGGGAACCACGAGACCGACGCGCGGATCCTGCCGTCCGAGCACTTCACGTTCTCGAACATGCGGCTCCCGGTCGGCGGCGTCGGCCCGGAGCACACCCACCACGACGTGGAGGAGGTCTTCTTCGTCCTGGAGGGCGAGCTGGAGGTCTCCGTGCACGACGTCGAGGACGGCACCCGGACGGCCAGCCGCGTGCTCGGCTACCGCGACCTCATCCGGGTCCCGGCGGGCGTGCCGCGGAGCCTGCGCAACGTCGGCGAGGGCGAGGCCCTGTTCTGCGTGATCATCGGCACGCAGAAGCCGCAGCTCCCGACCTACCCGCCGACCTCCCCGATGCACGGCGTCACGCGCGGTTGAGCGTCCGGGCAGGTCCCGGTCCCGGAAGCCTCCGGGACCGGGACCACTCCTTTGGAGGCGGCCGCCGCGCAACCGAGGAACGGCGAACGGCGCCGGGACCGACATCGGTCCCGGCGCCGTCGTGCGGTCGGGCGTTATCCGGCGGGCGCGCGCCTCACGGGACGAGGACGAACTTGCGTCCGGCCCCCGCCATGGACTGCGCGTAGGCGTCGGCGCCCTGCTCCAGCGGGACCGCGGTGGCGCGGACGGCGTCCGCGATCCCCACCCCGCCGAGAAGCACGGCGGCGGCGAGCTCGTCCTGGTAGCGCCGGACGGGCGTCGCGCCGGAGCTGACCGTGATGGCCTTGGACCAGATGCCGCCGAGCCAGACGCCCAGGGGCGGCCGCGCACCGGGGGCGCCCGCCGGGTACACGCCCGCGACGGAGATGGCGCCGCCGTGGCGCACCACCCCGATGATGTCGTTGAGCGCCGCCGCGACGGGGGTCCGGCCGTCCGCTCCGGCCGCCGCCACCGTCGCGTCGGAGACGCCGACGCAGTCGATGCCCGCGTCCACGTACGGGACGCCGACGGTCTCGGCGACGATCTCGGCCAATTCGCCGGACGCCAGGTCCGCGGCGGCGAACCCGGCGGCGCGGGCGTGCGCGAGCCGCTCGGCGTTGAGGTCGCCGACGATCACGGCGGCGGCGCCGAGCATCCGGCACGCGACCGCCGAGGCGAGGCCGACCGGCCCGGCCCCGGCGACGTAGACGGTGGAGCCGGGGCCGACGCCGGCGGAGCGGGCCGCGTGGTAGCCGGTGGGCAGGATGTCGCCGATCATGGCGACGTCCAGCAGCCGCTCGCGGGCGCGGTCGGCGTCGGCGAAGACGTGCAGGTTGAAGTCCGCGTACGGCACCAGCGCGTACTCGGCCTGCATGCCGGCCCATCCGCCGAAGCCCTCGCCCATCCCGTAGGTGGCGCCGGGCCGGGCCGGGTTCGTGCGCAGGCAGTGCCCGGTGCGGCCGGCCCGGCAGTTCGCGCACCGCCCGCAGGCGACGTTGAACGGCACCGAGCACACGTCGCCGGCCCTGACGCGCTCCACGTCCCGGCCCGTCTCGACGACGACGCCGGTCAGCTCGTGCCCGAGCACCATGCCCTCGGCGGCGCCCGGCCCGTGCAGCGTGTGCAGGTCGGACCCGCAGACGCAGGTCGCCAGCGTCCGCACGATCACGCCGTGGTCGCAGCGGCGGGGCAGCACGCCGGGCGCCGCCCGGGTCTCCAGGGCGGGCATCGGCGCCTCGCCCACCACCGCGCGTCCGGGCCCGGCGTACACGACGGCGCGCTGCGTCCCGTTCGGGGACGCTCCCCCGCCGGTCACAGCGAGCCCGACGCCTCGTGCGAGCGCCCGCCGCGCTTGCCCGGCAGCAGGACCCGCTCCAGCACCTCCACGAGGACGAACAGCACGAACCCGATCACCGTCAGCCAGGCGATCGAGGCGAACACCGTCAGGCTGTCCATGTCGCCGCGGGCGGTGATCAGCAGGACGCCGAGGCCCTTGTCGGCGCCGACGAACTCGGCCACCACGGCGCCGACGACGGCGAGGGTGATGCCGACCTTGACGCCCGCGAAGATGCTCGGCAGGGCCCACGGCCAGCGGATCTTCCAGAACGCCTGCCAGCGGCTCGCGCCCATCGACCGGACCAGCATCAGGCTCTCCGGGCGGGCCGCCTTGAAGCCGACGAGCGAGTCGATGACCACCGGGAAGAAGCAGATCAGCGCGACCATCAGCACCTTCGGCAGCTGGCCGAAGCCGAACCAGATGATGAACAGCGGCGCGATCGCCACCTTCGGCACCACCTGCGCGATGATCAGCAGCGGGTAGATCGCGCGCCGCGCGACGCCGCTGTAGACCATGGCGACCGCGATGGGCAGCGCGACCACCACGGCCAGCGCGAACCCGGCGAAGATCGCCACGATGGTCGGCACGGACTGGTCGGCGAACGTGCCGAAGTCGCCGAACATCTTCCCCATGACGTCGCCGGGCGCGGGGAGCACGTACTCCTCCACCGCGCCGGACGCGCAGACGGCCTGCCACACCGCGACGATGATCGCGACCAGGATCAGCGGCAGGATCCAGTCGGCGGCCCGGGACTCCAGGAACCGCTTCCCCGCCGGACGCCGGGCCGCCCGCGCACGGGCGGCGGGCCGTTCCGGGGCGGGCGGCGTCGCCCCGCCGCCCGCCGGTCCCGGCCCCTGCCCTGTCCCCTTCCGGGCGTGCTTGGACCGCACCGTGCCGCTCACTTGGGCTCCTCCCTCAGGACGCCGAGGTTCTCGAAGACGCCGCGGATCTCGCCGACGAGGTCGGCGAACTCCCGGCCGGTCCGCGCGCTCAGGTGCCGCGGGCGCTCCAGCGGCACCCGGAACTCGGCCGCGATGCGGGCCGGGCGCGGCGAGAACACCAGCACCCGGTCGGCGAGGAAGACGGCCTCGTCGATGCTGTGGGTGACGAAGACGACCGTTTTGCGGCGCTCCATCCACATCCGCTGCAGGTCGATCTGGATCTGGTCGCGGGTGAGGGCGTCGAGCGCGCCGAACGGCTCGTCCATCACCAGGATCTGCGGGTCGTGCAGCAGCGCCCGGCACAGCGCCACGCGCTGCTGCATGCCGCCGGACAGCTCGTCGGGGTAGGAGTCCTCGAACCCGCCGAGGCCGACCTGCCCGAGCAGTTCGCGGGCGCGCCGCTCGGCCTCCTGCCGGGGCGCGCGGCGGATCTCGCTCTGCAGCAGGACGTTCTGCAGCGCCGTCCGCCAGGGCAGCAGCTCCGCGCCCTGGAAGACGAACCCGAGGTCGGTGTAGGGCTTGAGGACTGGTTCGCCCTGCACCCGCACCTGGCCGGTGGACGGCTGGGTCAGCCCGGCGAGGGCCATCAGCAGGGTGCTCTTGCCGCAGCCGCTCGGCCCGACGATGGCGAGGAACTCGCCGCGCTCCAGCTCGAAGGACATCTCGCTGACCGCGGTGACCGCGTCGAAGGACTTGGTGAACCGGTCGAACTCGATGAAGGGGGCGGTCGCGCCGGCCATCGGCTACTTCCCTCCGAACGCGTCGGAGCAGCCGGACAGGAAGGCGTTGCTCGCGGCGTCCGCCGGGGTGATCTTGCCGGGGTCGACGCCGCCGTACTGCTCCATCACCCGGATGGTGCTCTTCCAGTCCTCGGCGGAGGTGCAGCCGAACGGCTGGCCCTTCGTCCGGTCGGTGGTGAGCAGCTTCGCGGACGCCTGCCACTGCTGCTTGACGACCTCCTTGGAGAGGCTGGTCGTCTTCACGAACGCGAAGAAGGACTCCACCGCCGCGTCGGTGTCGGCGTCGGTCGTCTGCACCGCCTCCGCCGTCGCGGCGAGGAACTTGCGCAGCGTGCCGGCGTCGCCGTCGGCGAACTTCTTCGAGGTGACGATGCCGGAGCTGAGCACGTCGAGACCGGAGTCGGCGTAGCCGAGGACGGTCAGGTCGCACTTGCACTTGACCTTCATGTTCGGCTCGGTGACGTTGAGGAGCCCGAAGGTGAACTGCGTCTTGCCCTGGACGAACAGGCTGTCGCGGGTCGGCACGTCGACCTTGTTGAGCTTGACCGAGTCCGGGTCGAGGCCGGTGGCCTTGGCGAACGCGGGGAAGACCGTCTCGGGCGCGGAGCCGGCGGTGAACCCGGCGGTCTTGCCCGCCAGGTCCTTGGCGCCGGTGATGCCGGAGTCCTTGCGGGCGAAGACGGCCAGCGGCGACTTCTGCACCATCCCGGCGACCATCTTCACCGGCATGTGCTTGCCGACGGCCTGCACCAGCGCGCCGGCGTCGGCGTAGCCGATGTCGTCCGAGCCGTTGGCGACCGTCTGCAGGGTGGTCGCCGACCCCTTCCCCGGGTTGAGCGTGACGTTGAGGCCGTGCTTGGCGTAGATGCCCTTCTGCACGCCCACGATGAGGGGCAGGACGGCGCCGGTGTAGAAGACGTCGGTGCGGACGGTGACCTTCGTGCGTCCGGAGGCGTCCTTCTCCGGCTTCGAGTCCCCGCATGCCGAGAGGGCGAGTGCCGCCGTCAGCGCCAGTGCGGCGCCGGAAAGGGCCCGGCGGCCCCGGCGGCTCCGGCGGGCCGTGCGGACCGCGGCGAAAGCTATGTGCATCGTGACCTCGTGTGAAAGCTGGCTCGGCGGCGCGGGCTGGGGGCCGTCCGTGGCGGTGCGCGGCCGTCCGAGCGGTGTCCCGCCGGGGGCTCGGCGGCAGGTGGTTCGTCCCGAAGTATCTGGGACCTAAATTACTTGTGTCAAGATATCTTGGTTCCGCTATTGTTTCGGACGGCTCACGGATCCGCCCCACTCTCATCACACGGACGGTGCAATGGACGACGGTGCAACGGACACGGTCGGGAAGGCATTGGACGACTGGCGCCGGGAGCGTCCGGACCTCGACCCCTCGCCGATCGGCGTCTTCGGCCGCCTCCGCCACGTCGCCGAACTCTCCCGCCAGGAGCTCGAGGCGTTCCTCGCCCCGTACGACCTGACGCCGAAGTCCTTCGACGTGCTCGCCAACCTGCGCCGCGGCGGCCCGCCCTACCGCAAGACGCCGTCCGAGCTCGCCGAGTCCTCGCTGCTGTCCAGCGGCGCGATGACCGGCCGGCTGGACGCGCTCGAACGGCAGGGCCTCATCCGGCGCAGCCCCCATCCGAACGACCGGCGGGTGATGTTCGCCGAGCTGACGCAGGTCGGCCTCGGCCTCATCGACGACGTGTTCGCCCGCCACCTGGCGAACGAGGAGACCCTGCTCGCCGGGCTGACGGCGGAGCAGCGCGCGCGGGTCATCGACGGCCTGCTCCTGCTGCAGCGGTCCATCGAGTCCGCCGTCGCCGGCCGTGCCGTCGCCCCGCCGCGCCGCCCGCGCCGCTCGTCCCGCAACTCCGTCTGACGTCCGGGAGGCGCCGCTCCTCACGGGGGCCCGCTCCTCACGGGCACTGTTCCTCATGAGGCCCAGGGGAGCGGCTCCTCCGCCAGGTCCCAGTAGACGCTCTTCTGCCGCGCGTAGGCGAGGATCCCCTCGCGGCCCTTCTCGCGGCCGATCCCGCTGGCCTTCATGCCGCCGAACGGCGTCGAGATGCTGAACTGCTTGTAGGTGTTGATCCAGACCGTGCCCGCCTCGATCCGGCGGGCGACGCGCCAGGCCCGCCGGTAGTCGCGCGTCCAGATCCCGCAGGCCAGCCCGTACACCGAGGCGTTGGCCTGCGCGATCAGGTCGTCCTCGTCCTCGAACGGCAGCGCCACGAGGACGGGCCCGAAGATCTCCTCCTGGCACGTGGCCGAGCCGTTCGGCAGCCCGTCCAGGACCGTCGGCAGGTAGTAGGCGCCCCGTGCCCACGCGTCGCCCTCCGGCGCCCGCCCGCCGCACAGCACCCGCGCCCCTTCCGCGCGGGCCCGGTCGACCATCCCGGCGACCCGGTCCCGGTGGGCGTGCGTCACCAGCGGCGCGACCTGCGTCGCCGGGTCGGTCCCCGGCCCGACGCGGAGCCGCCCGGCGCGCGCCACGAGCTCGTCCACGACCTGCCGGTATACCGAGGAGTGGATGAAGACGCGCGAGCCGGCGATGCAGCTCTGCCCGGACGAGGAGAAGACGCCGAACAGCAGGCCCGCGATGGTCCGCTCCAGGTCGGCGTCGGGGAACACGATCGTCGGGGACTTCCCGCCCAGCTCCAGCGAGACCGGCATGATCTTCTCCGCGGCCACCGCGCCGATGGCGCGCCCGGTGGCGGTGCCGCCGGTGAACGACACCTTGCCGACGCCGGGGTGCCGGACGATCGCGTCGCCGGTGACGCCGCCCGGTCCGGGCAGGACCGACAGCAGGCCCGCCGGCAGCCCGGCCTCCTCGACCACCCGGCCGAGGGCGAGCGCCACCAGCGGGGTCCACTCGGCCGGCTTCAGCACGACCGCGTTGCCCGCCGCGAGCGCCGGGGCGATCTTCTGCGCGTCGCTGGCGATCGGCGAGTTCCACGGGGTGATGGCGCCGACCACGCCGATCGGCTCGTGCACGCTCATGCTCAGGTAGGGCCCGCGCGAGGGCGTGAGGTCCCCCTCCAGCGTCTCCAGCGCCGCCGCGAAGTAGCGGAACGTGGCCTGCGCGCTGTGCACCAGCGCGCGCGTCTCGTTGATCGACTTGCCGGTGTCGCGCGTCTGGAGCGCCGCGAGCCGCTCGGCCGAGCCGGCGATCCCGTCGGCGATCCGGACGAGGTACCGGGCGCGCTCGTGCGGCAGCAGGTCGCGCCAGGCGGGGTCGGCCGCCGCGGCGGCGCCGGCCCGCACCGCCTCGTCCACGTCGGCGGCGTCCGCGCCGTGCAGGCGGGCGATCACCGTGCCGTCCAGCGGGCTGAGCGAGGCGAACTCCGCCCCGGACCCGCGCCGCCAGATCCCGCCGACCAGGATCTCGTCCGCACCGCCAGCGTCCATCGCCTCGGCCCTCCCGTGTCCGTAGATAGCTTGGAGCAAAGATATCAAGAACCCAGCTTTTTCGGGGTATTGCGCCCGGACTCTTTCTGAATCTAATGTCAGCTTCATTCTCGGCACGGATCGGAGCTGGCATGTGCGACGGGCAGGCGGACGGGACGGCGGCGGCACGGCCGTCGCGGCGGGCGGTCATCGGATCGGCGGCGGTGGCGGGGATGGCCGCCCTCGGCGCGGTCGGCGCCCCGGGCCGGGCGCTCGCGGCGCCGGCGCGGCCCGACCCCGGCCCGTCGGACGCGCGGACGAGGCTGGTGCTGCTCGGCACGGCGGGCGGGCCGGTGCCGATCGCGGAGCGGTTCGGGATCTCCAGCGCGGTGGTGGTCGGCGACCGGACGTACCTGTTCGACGCCGGGCGGGGATCGGTCAGCCAGTACGTGCGGGCGGGGCTGCCGCTGAAGTCGCTGCGGGCCGTCTTCGTGACGCACCTGCACGCCGACCACACCGCCGACCTGTTCAACTACCTGATGCTGGCGCAGGCGAGCCCGGACGGTGACGCGCTGGTGCCGCCGGTGCGGGTGCTCGGGCCGGGCCCGGCCGGAGCGATGGGGCCGCCGTTCGCGGGGCCGCGCCCCGTCCCGAACGTCAACCCGGACGACCCCACGCCGGGCCTGAAGGACCTGATCAACGGCAGTCTGGCCGCGAACGCCTACACGTTCAACATCTACGGGCGGGAGGGGGCGACGCCGCTCCACCCGGAGTCGATCCTGGACCTCACCGAGATCGACGTGTCCCGGACCGGCGCGGACCCGCTGAAGAACCGCGCCCCGCGCATCCGCCCGTTCACGGTGTTCGAGGACGACCGGATCCGCGTGCAGGCGACGCTCGGCGCGCACGGCCTGGTGTTCCCCGCGTTCGGGTTCCGCTGCGAGACGCCGGACGGGGTGATCGCCTTCTCCGGCGACACCGGCTACCACGAGAACATCATCGAACTGGCGCACGGCAGCGACGTCCTCGTCCACGAGGCCGTCAGCGTGGACTACTACAAGGACAAGAACCAGAACGAGGCGTTCATCGAGCACCTGAAGGAGGCGCACACCGACGTCACGCAGGTCGGGGACGTGGCGCGGCTGGCGGGCGCCGGGAAGCTCGTGCTCAGCCATCTCGGCCCGGCGAAGCCGAGCATGGTGCCGGACCGCGTCTGGTACCAGGGCGCCCGCACGTCGTACCGGGGGCCGGTGGTCGTCGGGAACGACCTGGTCACGGTCCCGCTGGCGCGGAAGCGGGGCTGACGTCGTGGAACGATCCATCGAGCGCCTCGCGGACGAGTTCATCGCCGCCGTCGAGGCCGGGGACCTGGACGCCGTCCGCACGTCCCTCTACGCCCCGGACGCGGAGATCTGGCACAACACCGACGACAAGGTGATCGGCCCCGAGGAGAACCTGCGGGTGCTGAGCTGGCTCACCGCCACCCTCCGCGACATGCGGTACACCGAGATCCGGCGCCGGCTCACGCCGGACGGGTACGTCCAGCAGCACGTCCTGCGGGGCGTCGTGCCGGACGGCACGGAGCTGACGCTGCGGGCCTGCTTCATCGTGACGGTGAAGGACGACCGCATCACCCGCCTGGACGAGTACATGGACCCGACCCAGAGCCGCTGCCTGGACCCCTACCGCCCCGCCCGCTGAGTCGTGGCGTGTCAGGAGCCCCAGGCCAGGGGGAGGGTGTCCAGGCCCAGGACGAGGCTGGCGTGCTCGGTGGGGCGGGCGCCGTCGGGGACGCGGTAGTGCGGGATGCGGCGGTGCCACTCCTCCAGGGCGACGCGCAGTTCCAGGCGGGCCAGGTGCGAGCCGAGGCAGCGGTGCGGTCCGGCGCCGAAGGCGATGTGCCGGTTGGGCGTGCGGTCGAAGTCGACGGTCCGCGGGTCGGGGAACGCGCGGGGATCGCGGTTGGCCATCGCGAGCGGCAGCATGACCATGTCGCCCGCGCCCATGGGGCAGCCGTGGGACGCGGCGTCCGTGACGCGTTTGCGGGCGGGCAGCACCAGCGAGTAGGCGCGCAGCAGTTCCTCGACGGCGTCCGGGACGATGCCGGGTTCCGCCGTGATCCGGGCCCGGTCGGCGTCGTGGCGGGCGAGGTGCCAGAACGAGTACGACAGCTGCGCGGCGACGGTGTCGAGCCCGGCCAGGAAGAGCAGGGTGCACAGTTGCAGCAGCTCGTCGTCGGTGACGGGCCTGCCGTCCGGCTCGAACGCGAGCGCGGCGCTGACGACATCGTCGCGCGGGTCCCGCCGCCGCTCGGCGATCAGCTCCCGGAACAGGGCCGCCACGCTCCGCATGGCCTCGGCCCGCCCGCCCTCGGCCGGGGGCGCGTGCAGGATCGCGTACTCCCACCGCAGGAACTCCTCCAGCCGGTCGACCGGGAGGCCCATGAACTCCAGGAAGACGGCCGTCGGGTAGCGGCGGGCGAAGTCCGTGACGAAGTCGCACTCCCCCCGGCCGGCCAGCGCGTCGATCAGTTCGCCGCATCGCCGCCGGACGCCGTCCTCCATCGCGGCTGCGCGGGCGGGGGTGAAAAGCGGGCGCAGCAGCCGCCGCCAGGTGGTGTGCTCGGGCGGGTCCAGCATGACCGGGATCCACCGGTAGGACGGGTCCGGGTCGGTGACGGCGATGGCCCGGCTGGAGTGCGACGCGGTGTCCTGGTAGGCGGCGAGGATGTCGGCGTACCGGGTCAGCACCCAGAACCCGTGCCGGGCGCCGCTGTGGAAGGCCGGGCAGCGCTCGCGGAGCTCGTCCAGCATCGCGTGGGTGGTCCCGGCCGGGCGGGGCTCGCCGAACGGGTCGAAGTCGATCCGAGGATGGCTCATGGCACTCCCGCCCGCCGCGCGCGGCCCCGCGGCCGCACGCTGGCGATCATAGGTTCCGCGAGCGCCCCCGGCTGGGATCCCCCGTTTCGGACGCGCTCAAATCCCGGGGCGGCCGGTCGGCATCCAGGGCGGGCGGGTGCGCTCGTAGGCGGTGACGGCCTCGTCGCGGGCGAGCGTCAGGTCGATCTCGTCGAGGCCGTGGACGAGCCGGTGGTGCGCGGACGCGTCCAGCTCGAAGGGCGCGTCGCAGACGCCGTCGCAGCGGACGGTCCGCCCGGCGACGTCCACGACGATCTCGGTCGCGGAGTCGGCCGTGACCGCGGCGAGCAGGGCGGCGACGACGGCGGGCGCCGCCTGCACCGGGACGAGGCCGCTGTTGGGCAGGTTGCCGCGGAAGATGTCGGCGAAGCTCGGCGCGATGATCGCGCGGAAGCCGTGGTCGCGCAGCGCCCACGGGGCGTGCTCGCGGGACGAGCCGCACCCGAAGTTCGGGCCGCTGACCAGGATCGGCGCGCCCCGGTACGCCGGGTCGTTCAGCACGAACGCGGGGTCGCGGCGCCACTTCTCGAACAGCCCGGCGGCGTACCCGGTGCGCTCGACGCGCTTCATCCAGCGGGCCGGGATGATCTGGTCGGTGTCGACGTCGGACCGGTCGAGCGGGACGGCCCGTCCGGCGACGCGCGTGACGGGTTCCATCAGCGCGCCTCCCCGAGGTCGGCGGCGCTCGCGAGGTGCCCGAGGACGGCCGACGCGGCGGCGGACTCGGGCGAGACGAGGTGGGTGCGGGCGCCGGGTCCCTGGCGGCTCTCGAAGTTGCGGTTCGACGTGGACGCGCTGTGCGCGCCGGGCTCGACGACGTCGCCGTTCATCCCGACGCACATCGAGCAGCCGGAGGAGCGCCACTCGAATCCGGCGGCGCGGAACACCTCGTCCAGGCCCTCCTCCTCGGCCTGCCGCTTCACCCGGGTGGAGCCGGGGACGGCGAGCGCCCGGACGGACGGCGCGACGCGGCGCCCGCGCAGCACCCCGGCGGCGGCGCGCAGGTCGGCGAGGCGCCCGTTGGTGCAGGAGCCGATGAAGACGGTGGAGACGGCGATGTCGCGGAGGGCGGTGCCGGGGGCGAGGTCCATGTAGGCGAGGGCGCGTTCGGCGGCGGCCCGCTCGGCGGGGTCGGCGAACGAGCCCGGGTCGGGGACGGTGCCGTCGATGCCGGTCGTCTGCCCCGGGTTGGTGCCCCAGCTCGCCTGCGGGCCGATGCCCGCCGCGTCGACGGCGGCCTCGCGGTCGAAGGCGGTGCCGTCGTCGGTGCGGAGGGTGCGCCAGTCGTCCAGGGCGCGTTCCCAGAGCCGCCCGCGCGGGGAGCGCTCGCGGCCCTCCAGGTAGGCGAACGTGGTGTCGTCGGGGGCGATCACGCCGCTGCGCGCGCCGGACTCGATGGCCATGTTGCACACGGTCATGCGGCCCTCCATCGGCAGCGCGGTGATCGCGTCGCCGCGGTACTCGATGAGGGTCCCGGTGCCGCCGGCGGTGCCGACGCGGGCGGTGATCGCGAGGGCGAGGTCCTTGGCGGACGTCCCGGGACGGGGCGTCCCGCGCACCGTGACGGCCATGGTGCGGGGACGCGGCATCCAGAGCGTCTGGGTGGCGAGGACGTGCTCGACCTGGCTCGTCCCGATGCCGAACGCGACCGCGCCGAACGCGCCGAGGGTGGCGGTGTGGCTGTCGCCGCAGACGATCGTCATGCCGGGCTGGGTCAGGCCCAGCTCGGGGCCGATGACGTGCACGACGCCCTGGCCGGGCGAGCCGAGCGGGTGGAGTTCGATGCCGTGCCGCGCGCAGTTCTCCTGCTGGACGCGCAGCTGCCGGGCGGCGAGGCCGTCGAGCAGGGACAGCGGGTCGGGCCCGGTGGGGACGTTGTGGTCGGCGGTCGCCACCGCGAGGTCGGGCCGCCGGACGGGACGTCCAGCGATCCGCAGTCCCTCGAACGCCTGCGGCGAGGTCAGCTCGTGCAGCAGGTGCATGTCGATGTAGAGGAGGTCGGAGTCGCCGCGTTCGATGACGTGGCGGTCCCAGACCTTGTCGGCGAGCGCGGTCACGAGTCCGCTCCCTGGACGACGTTCTGCAGCGGCGCCCCGGACGCGAGGCGGCGCGCGTTGGCGGCGGCGATGGCCACGCAGCGCTCCAGCGTCTCGCCGGTCAGCCACGCAACGTGCGGCTGCACGACCACGTTGTCCAAGGCCAGCAGCGGGTTCGCCGGGTCGACGGGCTCGGTCGTGAACACGTCGAGCCCCGCCGCGCCGAGCCGGCCGGTGCGGAGCGCCTCGACCAGCGCCGCCTCGTCGACGACGCCGCCGCGCGAGGTGTTGACGAGGATCGCGCCCGGCCTCATCCGGGCGAGCCGGCCGGCGTCGATGAGCCGTTCGGTGCCCGGGGTCAGCGGCAGGTGCAGCGACACGATGTCGGACGCGGCGAGCAGCTCGTCCAGCGGCCGCCAGGACGGGTCGGCGGCCGTGCCGGACGGGCTGTGCCACAGCACGGTCGCGCCGAGCGCGGTGAGCGGCGCCTCCAGGCGCCGGGCGACCGCGCCGTGCCCGACGAGGCCGACGACGCGCCCGCCGATCTCCCCGACCCGGTCGGCCAGGGCGGTGTCGAGCGGCCAGCCGTGCCCGGCGCGGGTGGCGGCGTCCAGCGGGACGACCCGGCGCAGCGCGGCGAGCATCAGCGCCAGCGCGGCCTCCGCGACGGCGGGCGCGTTCGCGCCGGCCATGTTCGCGACGGTCACGCCCCGCGCGCGGGCCGCGTCCAGGTCGATGGTGTTGACGCCCGAGCCGAGCTTCTGGACCAGCCGGAGACCGGGGGCGCGGCCGAGGTCGTCCGCCGTGATCGGGCGCAGCACGTGCCACAGGACGTCGGTCCCGGGCAGCAGCGCGGCGAACCGGTCCTCGTCGTCCTCGGCGCACCATCGCACGTCGAGGCCGTCGAGGAAGGGGGCGAGACGGGCGCGCAGGGCGGGCGTCGGCGCGAGGTGGCACAGGACGCGGGGCGTCACGGCGCGAGTCCCGGCCCGAGCCCGGCGCGTCCGGCGTAGCGGGCGGCGCCGCCGAGCCCCTCCTCGACGCGGAGCATCTCGTTCCACTTGGCGGTGCGCTCGCCGCGCGCCGACGACCCGACCTTGAAGCCGCCGCTGCCCCAGCCGACCGCGAGGTGCACGATCGTGACGTCCTCGGTCTCGCCGGACCGGGCCGACACGATCGCGCCGAGGCCGCTCTCGGCGGCGGCGTCCAGCGCGGCGCGCGCGCGAGTGAGCGTGCCCGCCTGGTTCGGCTTGACCAGCACGGTGTTGGCGGTGCGCCGGGCGGCGGCGGCGCGGACGCGGTCGGCGTCGGTGACGAGGAAGTCGTCGCCGACGATCTGGATCCGGTCGCCGGCCGCCTTGGTGATGAGCGCCATGCCGTCGGGGTCGTCCTCGGCGAACGGGTCCTCGACCGACACGATCGGGAACCGGTCGAGCCAGCCGAGCAGCACCTCGCCCCAGCCGTCGCGGTCGTACTCGCGGCCCTCGCGGGCCAGCCGGTACGTGCCGCCGGAGCCGAACTGGGTCGCGGCGACGTCGATCGCGATGCCGACGTCGGCGCCGGGCGTGAGGCCGGCGCCCTCGATCGCGGCGACGAGGGCTTCGAGGGCCTCGGCGTTGGAGTCGAACGCGGGCCACCAGCCGCCCTCGTCGGCGGTCCCGGCGAGCCGTCCGCGCTCGTCCAGCCACCGGCCCGCGCTGCGGTGGATCTCGGCGGCCCAGTCCAGCGCCTGCGCGAACGAGCCCGCCGCGAGCGGGACGACCAGCAGGTCCTGGAGGTCGAGGCGGCCGTGGGCGTGCGCGCCGCCGCCGAACACCTGGATCTCCGGGAGCGGCAGCCGCGCCGCCGCCGGGTCGAGGTGCCGCCACAGCGGCACGCCCCGGGACGCGGCGGCGGCGTGCGCGACGGCCATCGAGGTGGCGACCGCCGCGTTCCCGCCGATCCGGGAGAAGCCGGGCGTGCCGTCGAGTTCTTCGAGGCGGTGGTCGACGGCGGCCTGGGCGGTGGCGTCCATGCCGGCCAGCGCCTCGGCGATGTCGCCGTTGACGGCCGCGACCGCGCGGGTCACGTCGTGCCCGCCGAACGCGGCGCCGCCGTCGCGCAGGTCGACCGCCTCGCCGGACCCGGTCGACGCGCCCGCGGGGGCGAGGGCGCGTCCGGTGCCGGACGCGGTGCGGACCACGACCTCGACGGTCGGCCGGGCGCGCGAGTCCCAGCGGCGGTGGCCGGTGACGGAGACGATCTCGGTGCTCATGCGGGTTCTCCGGGGGTGTCGGTGAGGTCGAGCCAGCGGGCGGTCAGGTCGGCGAACCCGTCCGGCGGCCGCTCGACCAGGCGGGCGGCGGCGTGCCGGACGGTCCGGCGGGCGTCCTCGCCGAGGTACTCGACCGGGGACAGGCCGTCGACGCGGGCCAGCGCCAGCGCGGGCAGCAGCCGCGCGGCCCGCGCCTCCAGTCCCCCGGCCGGCTCCCAGTCCGCGCCGTCGAGGTAGGCGGCGGCCAGAGCGCGCGCGGCGTCGATGTAGCGGGCGCGCCCGGCGGGCCGCCAGACGGCCTTGAGCAGCAGATGGTTCGCGCAGAACGCCAGGTCGAAGGCGGGGTCGCCGGGGCTCGCGCACTCGGCGTCGAGCAGCACCGGGCCGTCCGGGCCGAGCAGGATGTTCTTCGGGCTGACGTCCCCGTGGATCACCGTGATCGCGGCGGACGCGAGCCCCCCGGCCAGCGCCTCGACGTGCGGCGCGAGCCGGGGGTGCGCCCGCGCCGTCGCGGTCAGGTACGGGTCGATCCGCAGCGTCGCGAACAGCTCCCGCGCGGGCTCCCACTCGGACAGGGGCCCGCGCGCGGCGCCGGAGTGCAGGACGGCGAGCCGCCGCCCGACCTCGGCCGCCACCGGCACGTCGACGTCGCCCGCCGCGAGCCGCTCCTTCCACACCCCGTGGACGGACGGGTCGAGCCATTCGAGGACCAGGACCCCGCCGTCCGCGTCGTAGCCGAGCGGACGGCACGCCGCGCCGGGCAGCAGCTCGGCGGCCAGCGCCAGCCAGCGCGCCTCCCACCCGGACCGCTCGGTCGGCGCCCGCCAGTCGCCCTCGACCTTCAGCCGCGGCAGCGCCCGCTTCGCGCAGACCGGCCCGTCCGGCAGGTCGACCCGCCACACGTCCGACGAGACGCCGCCGGTCAGCGGCTCGCCGCGCACCGGGCCCGGGCCCGCGAGGCCGAGCCGCCGCAGCCCGGCGGCGATCTCCGCGGGGACCTCCGCCGTCATCGGAAGCGCTTGCCGAGCCACGACGCGATCAGGTCGGCGAGGCCGTCGCGCGCGCCGTCCGGCGTGAGGAAGTAGTGGTCGCCGGACAGGTCGTGGCGCTCCTTGTCCTCCGCCGCGAGCGCGTCGTACATCGCGGCGGCGTCGCTGGGGAACACGCCGGTGTCGGCGTCGGCGTTGACGACCAGCGACGGGACGGTGATGCGGGCGAGGTGCGGGTGCGCGCGGGTCTGCGAGTCGTCCAGGCTCCACAGGTTCAGCCAGGTGCGCAGCGTGCAGGCGGCGGCGATCCCGAACACCGACCGGTTGGCGCGCTCCGGCTTCCCCGGGTAGCAGCTGTTCGGGCGCCGGTTCGTCGGCTCGATGGACGGGTCCACCATGCGCGGATCGGCCCAGGTGCGGAACGAGCTGAACGGCCGGTCGTGGTACCCGGCGGCGGACAGCCGGGCCAGCTCGTCCTTCACCCAGGCCGTGATGCGCCGGTTCCGGGCCTCCTGCGCGGCGCGGTACCGGGCGAGGAACTCGGCGCTGTACGGGGGGCCGTTCTCGGGGTTGAACAGGTCGAGGGACGGGTCGGTCGCGAGCGGGTCGGACTCGTCGGTGACCGACGCGTCCATCCAGGACGTGAGCACGTCGGGACGGCCGAGGTGCGCGGCGACGGAGATGTACGCGTCGCCGGCGGGCAGGTCGTCGACGCCGGCGGCGAGGCGCAGGCCCGGCAGCGCGGTGACGTTCGGCTCGACGGCCTGCGACTGGTACGCCGCCATCAGCGAGCCGCCGCCGGAGTTGCCGAGCAGCACGACGGTCTCGGCGCCCGCGACCTCGCGCAGCCACCGCACCCCCACGCCGATGTCGACGAGCGCGTGGTCCAGCAGGAAGTGGCTCTCGTCGCCGCGGAACCGGGTGTTCCAGCCGAGGAACCCGAACCCGCGCTCGGCCAGGTACTCGGCGAGGTAGTGCTCGGAGAAGTCGATCTGGTAGTGCGTCGCGATGAAGGCGGTCTTCGGCCTCGTCCCCGCGCGCCGGTGGTAGAGGCCCTGGCAGGGGTGGCCGCCCGCGCCGGCCCGCCCGATCACCGGGGAGGGGAGGCCCACGAAGGTGCGTTCGATCGTCATGCTGCTCCGTCCTGTCGTGCGGTGCCCTGCGGTGCGGGTGCGGTCCCCTGTCCGGGGTCGCCCTGTCGAGGGTCGCGCCGTGCGGTGGCGTCGTCGAGGGCGCGGCGGAAGTCGCGCGCCCCGGCGGTGATCCAGGCGTCGTAGGAGGTGTAGAGGAACCGGACGCCGAGCGCGGTGAACCGGTCGACCTGGTCGGCGGGGCACAGCGTGCCGGGCGCCGCCGCGCCGGTCGCCGCGATCCGGCCGAGCGCGCCGTCGATGGCGCCCGCGACCTCGGGGTGGTCGGGACGGCCCTGGTGCCCCATCGCCTGCGCGAGGTCGTTCGGCGCGACGAACACGACGTCGATGCCGGGCACGGCGGCGATCTCCTCCGCGTTGCGGAGCGCGCCGGGGTCTTCGAGCTGGACGACGAGGACGGTCTGGTCGTTCTCCTCGTCCAGGAATCCCGGACGTCCGTACGAGCGGCGCCCTCGCGACACTCCGCGCACGCCCTGCGGCGCGAACTTGGCGGCGGCGACGAGCCGCCGCGCCTCGTCGGCGGTGCTCACCTGCGGGACGACGATGCCGTGCACGCCGAGGGTCAGCGCGCGTGCCACCAGCGACGGCTCCAGCGTCCGCACCCGGTACATGGCGGCCATGTCCCACAGCTCGCAGGCCCGGCTGAGGTCGCCGATGCGGTCCCAGGTCACCGCGCCGTGCTCGCCCTCCAGCCACAGCCCGTCGAAGCCGAGCCGCCCGACGAAGTCGGCGGTGTCGGACGACGCGGAGTGCCCGGCCACGACGACCGCGACCTCCCCGCCGGCGAGGGCCCGCTTCACCCGGTTGCCGCGCGCCGGCCCGGTCATCCCACACTCCTTCCGCCCGCGGGCCAGTAGGCGGCCCGCAGCTCGCGCTTGAGGATCTTGCCGCTGGGGTTGCGGGGCAGGTCGTCCACCACGTCGACCGAGGTCGGGCACTTGTAGTGGGCGAGCCGCTCGCGGCAGAAGGCGATCAGCTCGTCCGGCGCGGGCGGCTCGCCCCGCGCGACGACGAGGGCCTTCACGGTCTCGCCCCAGCGCTCGTGCGGCACGCCGATGACCGCCGCGTCGGCGACGGCGGGATGCGCCATCAGCGCGTTCTCGACCTCGACCGGGTACACGTTCTCGCCGCCGGACACGATCATGTCCTTCACCCGGTCGGTGACGAACAGGTAGCCGTCGGCGTCGAGGTGGCCCGCGTCGCCGGTGCGGAACCAGCCGTCCGGGGTCATCGCGGCGGCCTGCTCGGCGGGCCGGTCGCGGTACCCGGCCATCACCATGTCGCTGCGCGTCCAGATCTCGCCGACGCTCCCGGCGGGCAGCGGATCGCCGGTGGCCGGGTCGCGGACGGACAGCTCGACGCCCTCGACCGCGCGCCCCGCCGACGCCAGCCGGTGCTCGGGCGCGCCGGGCGCGTGGTCGGCGGGGCCGAGGAACGTGATCGGCCCGCACGTCTCGGTGAGGCCGTAGCCCTGGACGAGGTCGCAGCCGAGCAGCTCCCGGGCCTCGACGAGGACGGCCGGCGCGATCGGCGAGCCGCCGTAGATCAGCGTCCGGAGCCGGGAGAAGTCGGTCTGCCGCGCGACCGGGTCGCGGACGAGCATCCGCAGCAGCGCCGGGACGACCAGGGCGTGCGTCACCCGCTCCGACTCCAGCAGCCGCAGCACGCCGGCGGGCACGATGTCGCGGACGTACAGGGCGTGCGCGCCGACGCCGAGGCACAGGAACAGCCAGCCGCTGCCGGAGACGTGGAAGGTGGGCGCGGGCACGAAGACGGTGTCGCCGGGGCCGATCGTCCACGGCGCGGGCTTGGCGAGGTTCGCGGCGACGTTCCGGTTGGCGAGCTGCACGCCCTTCGGGCGGCCGGTCGTGCCGGACGTGTAGAAGAGGAACGCCACGTCGTCGGGCTCGGCGGGCAGTCCGGGATCGTCGGCGTCATGGCCCGCGAGCCACGCGTCCAGCGGGACGGCGGTGCTCTCGACGACCACGTGGGGTTCGGCGCCGTCCGCCGCCGGGAGCCCGAGCAGGGGCAGGAACTCCGGCTCGCACACGACCGCGAGGGGCGCGGCGTCGGCGATCACCTCGGCGGTCTCCGGCCGGGACAGCCGCCAGTTCAGCGGGACGCCCATGGCCCTGGCCTTCGACGCCCCGGCCAGGGTCACCGCCCAGGTGGTGGCGTCCCGGCCGAGGAAGGCGACGCGGTCGCCCGGCGCGGCGCCGGCGGCGAGCAGCGCCCGCGCGAGGCGGGAGCTCAGCGCGTCCAGCTCGGCGAACGTCAGCGAGCGGCCGCCGCCCGTCGACACCGCCGGGGCGTCCGGGCGCGCCCGCGCCCAGTGCCGGACCATCCCCGCCGGAGATCCGTCCGTCCCCATGCGGCCTCCTCTGCCGAAAATAAATCTGACGTTGGAATCATGTTAGAGCCGCACGAGGTTTGACAAGCCCCCCGCCCCGTCAGAGGTCGGCCCTGGTCGCGAGCCCGGTCAGCCCGCCCGGTCAGCCCGCCCGGTCAGCCCGCGCGGTCAGCCCGCCCGGTCAGCCGTCCTTGCCGTCGGTCTGGTCGTCGGCCCGCCAGTAGATGGCGCGGTACCAGATCTCGCCGAGCGTGCGGATCGCGGCCTCGTCGTCGATGTCGGCGTCCTCGCCCGCGCCGGCGAGCCGGTCGTAGCAGAACTGGTTGAGCATCGCGACGATCGCCGCGGCGGTGAGGCCCGGGTCGACGCCGGGGCAGTAGCCCTCCCGCTGGGCGCGCCGGACGCTCTCCGCGATGCTCTCCACGGCGTCGTCGCACAGCTCGCGCCAGTGGCCCGCGAACTCCTCATTGATCATGGCGAGCTGGAAGACGCCGACCATCTCGGCGAGCCGTTCGCGATAGGTCATCCAGTGCGCGCGCGCCGACTCCATGACGCGCTCGCGGTGCGGCACGCCGTGCTTGTAGGCGACCACCGCGCGGGCCTTGGCCTCGGCGCGGAAGTCGTCCGCCCAGTGGGCGAGCAGGTCTTCCTTGGAGTCGTAGTAGTTGTAGAACGAGGCGGGCGAGCGGCCGGCCTCCTGCGCTATGTCGGCGACCGTCATCGCGAGGAAGCCCTTGCGGGCGATGATCCGGCGGGCGGCGGCCTCGATCGCGGCGAGCGTCCTGCGCCCGCGCACGGTCGGACGCGTGGTCTGATCCTTCTCCACACCTGAACCTAACACCGGTTTCTCCTCGCACCGTGGCGCCCCGCGTCCCGCCAGGGGGCGCCCCCGGACCTTTACAGCGAGGCCCCCGCGAGGGAGCATGTAAATCTGACGTTAGCATTAGGTTATCCGCCCACCCGAGGAGTGAGCATGAGCGCAGAGACCGCCGGCGAGGAGCCGGCCTTCCGCATCCGCGGCTTCAACCACGTCGCGCTGGTCTGCTCGGACATGAAGCGCACCGTGGACTTCTACAGCGGCGTCCTCGGCATGAAGCTGGTTAAGACCCTGGACCTGCCGGACGGCATGGGCCAGCACTTCTTCTTCGACGCGGGCAACGGCAACTCCCTCGCCTTCTTCTGGTTCCCGGACTCCCCGGAGGCGACCCCCGGCGTCGCCGCGCCGGTGACCGTGCCCGGCTTCGGCGAGTGGACCAGCGGCATCGGCTCGCTCAACCACGTCGCGTTCGACGTCCCGCCCGACATGTTCGAGGAGTACCGGGCCCGGCTGAAGGCCAAGGGCGTGAAGGTCGCGCCGATCGTCAACCACGACGACAGCGAGACCCAGGTCGCCCGCGAGATGCACCCCGGCGTGTACGTCCGGTCCTTCTACTTCCAGGACCCCGACGGCATCCTGCTGGAGTTCGCGTGCTGGCTGCGCGACTTCACGCCCGAGGACGTCGCGCACGAACCGCGCACCGCCGCCGACCGCGACACGCCCCTCAAGGGCTGACGGGGCGCCGGCCGTGCAGAGCTGGATCCACGTCCTCGAATGGCGCGCGTCCGCGCACCGCGACCGGACCGCCGTCCGCGACGACCGCGGCGCCCGCCTCACCTACGGCGAGCTGCTGGACGCCGTGGAGCGCCGCGCGGGCGGCTGGTCCGCGCTCGGGATCGGTGAGGGCGACGTCGTCGCGGTCATGGCGCGCAACAGCGCCGACTTCCTCGTCCACGCGCTCGCGCTGATGCGGGCGGGCGCGATCCCCGCCTTCGTGAACTGGCGGCTCGCCGCGCCCGAGCTGGCGCGGCTGCACGCGCTGCTCACGCCCATCGCGGCCGTCGCCGACCCCGCCTTCACCGCCACGGTCGACGCGGCCGCCCCCGGCCTGCGCGCGCGTGTGGTGATCGGGACGGCGGACGGCGGCTGGGTCCCGGACGCCGGGCTCGACGCTCCCCCGCCTCCCCGCCCGGCCGAGCGGCTCTCCGCCACGGGCGTGTTCGGGCTGATGCACACCAGCGGCACCACCGGGCGCCCGAAGGCGATCCCGCTGGACAACGCCTCGCTCATCCGCAGCCTGTCCGGCTTCGCCATCGAGATCGGCGACCAGGTCCCCGGGTCCCGGCACCTCCAGCTGATGCCGCTGTTCCACCTCGCCGGGTTCGCGCAGGCGATGCAGTGCCTGCTGACCGCCGGGGAGCTGATCGTGCACGCCGCGTTCCAGCCCGGCGCCGTCATCGACGCGATCGAGACGGACCGCGTCGAGTTCTTCACCGCCGGGCCGACGCTCATCGACATGCTGGTCGCCGAGGTGCGGGGCCGCGCCGTCCGGCCCGACCTGTCCGCGCTACGGGAGATCCAGTACGGGTCCGCGCCGATCACACCGGCGTCGCTGCGCGCCGCGCTCGACACCCTCGGCTGCCGGTTCCGGCAGATCTACGGCAACACCGAGTGCCAGTCGTTCATCAGCCTCCTGCACCCCGACGACCACGTGCCGGACGGCCCGCACCTGGCCAGCGCCGGGAACGTCACCCTCGGCTGGGAGGTCCGCGTCGTCGGCCCCGACGGGGCGGAGGTGCCGCCCGGTGAACCGGGCGAGCTGCTGATCCGCGGCGACTCGCTGACCACCGGCTACTGGCGCGACCCCGACGCCACGGCCGCCGCGTTCACCCCGGACGGCTGGTACCGCACCGGCGACGTCGTCCGCATCGACGCGGACGGCTACCTGTTCGTCGTCGACCGCGCCAAGGACATGATCATCAGCGGCGGGGAGAACGTCTTCCCCGCCGAGGTCGAGGCCGCGCTCGCCGAGCACCCGGACGTGGCGGAGGTCGCGGTGATCGGCGTGCCGGACGAGCGGTGGGGCGAGGCCGTCCACGCCGTCGTGGTCGCCGCCCCGGGCACCGCGCCGTCCGGCCCCGACCTCATCGACTGGATCCGCGCCCGGATCGCGCACTTCAAGTGCCCCCGCACGATCGAGTTCGCCGACGCCCTCCCCCGCAACGCCACCGGCAAGGTCGTCAAGACCGACCTCCGGAACGCCCGCCGCCGGCAACCGGAGACCGGCCGAGCCTGACCCGCCCCGCCGCCCCGCCGCCCCGGTCAGGAGGCGGCGCGGAGGGCGTGGGTCTGGAGGATCGCAGCGAAGCGCTCGTCGGCGCGGTCGAGCTGGCCGGTGATGTGCTGCTTGACCGGGACGTCCAGCGGGGTGTCCGGGCGGTTGACCAGCTCGCGGAGCCGGGGGACGAGCGGCCGGTACTTGCGGGCGAGCTTGCGGACCTTCGGGCCCGTGGTGTGCATCAGCCCGACGCCGTTGTCGGTGAAGTCGGACACCTTGATGATGCGCGCGGCCGGTTCGCGGTCCAGGCTCTCGGCGACATGGGCGCGGTACTGGGCGTGGACGTCGCCGCCCCGGTCGTAGACGGGGTTCGTCACCGCGCGGACGAGCCTCGCGACGCGCGGCCCGAACTCCGCCTCCAGCACGTCCAGCGCGGCCTCGCGCGGGTCGTCGTGCCCGTCGCCGGCCAGGTCGGCGGGGTGGTCCTCGACGGAGTCGTGCAGCAGCGCGGCGGCGAGGACGTCCACGTCGTCCACCCGGTAGTGGCACATCACGCGCAGCGTGACGCGGAGCAGGTGGTTGACGACGGGCTCGCTGACCCGGCGGTCCTGCCGGTGCAGGTCGCTCGCCAGGGCCAGCGCGGTGCTGAGGCGCCGCCAGTCCGCCTCGGGGAAGCGGAGGATCTCGCGGGCGAACCGGTCGCGGAGGCCGGCCTCGCCGTACACCGCGGTGATCGTGTGAAGCGGAAGGGTCTCGAGAAAGCCGGGCACCGTGCTCCCCTCTCGCGGGAAGGAGTCCCCGGGTTCGGAGTGTGCGATCCGTTCCCGCGTACAGATCGGACGCGGACCGTGATCATCCGGTTCCGCGTTCCGGGACGGATCACGCGGTGCGCGAGAATCGGCCCCTCCCGACCCGACGCGGCGCGCACCACACCGCCCCGCACCGCCCCGCACCGCCCCGCACGGCGAAAGGACACGACTCGCATGGCCTACTCTCTCGCCGACTTCCCGGACCTGGTCGGCAAGGAGCTGTTCCGCTCGGACTGGGTGCCCCTCCGCGACGAGGACGAGGAGGCGTTCGGGCACGCGACGTTCCTGCGCGAGGACTTCCTCGGCCGGCCCCCGTCCGGCGCCCCGGACGGCGAGCGCCTCGTCTCCGGATTCCTGCTCCTGTCGATGCTGGTCGCGTTCCACAAGCGGGAGCTGGAGCTGCGCGGCGCGAACGGGCTGAACTACGGCCTCGACAAGGTCCGGTTCCTGCGCCCGGTGCCGACCGGCAGCCGCGTCCGCGTGCGGGCGACGCTCCTCGACGTCCGGGAGAAGGACGCCGGGACGCGCGTGCTCAC
The DNA here is from genome assembly GCF_040645715.1 of Spirillospora sp. NPDC046719. Taxonomy (NCBI): domain Bacteria; kingdom Bacillati; phylum Actinomycetota; class Actinomycetes; order Streptosporangiales; family Thermomonosporaceae; genus Spirillospora; species Spirillospora sp. NPDC046719. Next base: position 23,550 of record NZ_JBEYYT010000004.1, read on the forward strand.
CCGGAACGAGCTGGAGGTGGAAGGCGCGGGCGCCCCGGCGATGGTCGCCGACTGGATCACGTTCTTCGCGCGGGACGGCGCGCGGAGCGCGGAAGCGGGTTCCCACTGAGCGAGACACCGCGCTGCCAACGGCGGCGCCGTCCTGCACAGTCCGAAGGTCAGGTCCCTCGTCGCGAAGGAACCGCAGCATGGCCGGCTGGACTCATCGGTACGCGCGCATCAACGGCCTCGACGTCCACTACGTGGAGCAGGGCGAAGGGCCGCTCGTCGTCCTCCTGCACGGGTTCCCGCACCTGTGGTTCAGCTGGCGGCACCAGATCGGGCCGATCGCCGACGCCGGCTTCCGGGTCGTCGCGCCCGACATGCGCGGCATGGGCGGGACGAGCGGCCCGGACGACCCCCGCGAGTACGGCGTCGAGCACATCGTCGGCGACGTCGCCGGCCTCCTCGACCACCTCGGCGCGGAGCGGGCGGCGTTCAGCGGCCTGGACTTCGGCCTGTTCGCCGCCTACGACCTCGCCTACCACCATCCCGAGCGCGTCGCGGCGATCATCGGGCTGGAGAACCCGTTCTTCACGCCGAGCGAGGAGTCGCCGCTGACGCTGGCCGCCCGGCAGGCGAAGCGGCACTTCAACCACATCCACTACTTCGCCGAGCCCGGCGTCGCCGACCGCGACCTCGGCGCGGCGCCCCGCGAGTTCCTGCGCAAGGTCTTCTACGCGCTCTCCAGCGACTACCACTACCTCGACGTCTGGCGGAAGCCGCCCGGGACGACGTACATCGACGCGCTCCCGGAGACTCCGGCGCTCCCGTGGCCGTGGCTCACCGACCTGGAACTGGAGTTCTACGTCGACGCCTACAGCCGCAGCGGGTTCACCGGCGGGCTCAACTGGTACCGGGCGATGGACCTGTCCTGGGAGTACCGAAAGTCGTACGCGGGCCGCAAGAACCCCGCGCCGTTCTACTTCATCGGCAGCGAGCAGGACGCCGACCTGGAGGGCTGGCACGGCGACGACCCGCTGGACAGGCTGCACGAGCACCACGAGGACGTCCGCGACGTCCGGATGCTCAAGGACGCGGGCCACATGATGCAGATGGAGCGACCCGAGGAGACGACCGCGACCATGCTGGAATTCCTCGCGAGGAGCGGCGAATGGGCCTGACCGGAGACCGGGTGGCGGTGGTCACCGGGGCGAGCCGCGGCGCCGGGAAGGGCATCGCGCTCGCCCTCGGCGAGACCGGCGCGACCGTCTACGTGACCGGACGCACCCGCGCCGACGGCGACGCCGACCTGCCCGGCAGCGTGCACACCACCGCGAAGGAGATCGGCGAGCGCGGCGGCACCGGCGTCCCGGTGATCTGCGACCACTCCGACGACGACCAGGTCAGGGCGCTGTTCGAGCAGGTCGAGCGGGAGCGCGGCGGGCTGGACGTCCTCGTGAACAACGCGTTCACGATCCCGGACGGCCTGACCCGCAAGGGCCCGTTCTGGGAGAAGCCGCTGGCGCTGCAGAGCATGCTGGACGTGGGGATGCGGTCGGCCTACGTCGCGACGTACTACGCGGCGCCGCTGCTGATCCGCGGCGGCGGCGGGCTCGTCGTCAACACGTCGTCGTTCGGCGGCCGCTGCTACATGCACGGCCCCGCCTATGGCGCCGGAAAGGCCGCCGTGGACAAGATGGCCCACGATATGGCGGTCGATTTCCGCCCCTACAACGTCGCCGTCGTCTCGCTGTGGATGGGGCTGCTCAAGACCGAACGGAACCGGGCCCTTTTCGAGGGCGTCCCGGACAAGTACGCCTCGTTCGCCGCCAGAGCCGAGTCGCCGGAGTTCAGCGGCCGGGTCATCGACGCGCTCGCCCGTTCCCCGGAGCCGATGAAATGGACGGGACGGGTCCTCATCGGCGCGGAGATCGGGGCGGAGCTCGGCGTCACCGACGTCGACGGGAGCCGGCCGCGCTCGCACCGCGCGATGCTCGGCGACCCGCCGGAATTCAACCCGGCCGTGGTCGAGTAGCGACGCCGCGCCACCGTTCCGGAAAGGCGCGTTCCGGAAAGGCGCGCCTTTCCGTTCTCCGGGCGCCCGCGCGATGCCTTATCGTCCAAGCGTGGCCTCGATCCTGCTGGTGGAAGACGACGAGCACGTGCGGCGCGCGCTGATCCGGGAGCTGACGGAGCTGGGGCATTCGGTGCGCAGCGCGGGCCGGGCGCTCGACGCGCTGCGGGAGGCCACGGCGAACGCGCCGGAGGCCGTCGTCCTGGACCTCGGGCTCCCCGACCTCGACGGCGGCGAGGCGCTGAAGATGCTGCGCGCGGTCTCCGACGTCCCGGTGATCGTGGCGACCGCGCGGGACGGCGAGGCGGAGATCATCCGGCTGCTCGGCGCGGGCGCCGACGACTACGTGGTGAAGCCGTTCTCCGCCGACCACCTGCACGCCCGGCTGGAGGCGGTGCTGCGGCGCGCCCGCTCCCCGCGCCGCCGCGACGCGGTCGTGCTCGGCGAGCTGCGCGTCGACCTGGAGCGGCGGCAGGCGTCCATGGGCGGCGCGCCGCTGCGGCTGTCGCGCCGCGAGTTCGACCTGCTCGGCTACCTCGCGGAGAACGCGGGCCGGGTCGTCGGGCGGCGGGAGCTGCTCGCGGAGGTGTGGCGGCAGCCCTACGGCGACGACCAGACCATCGACACGCACCTGTCGTGGCTGCGCCGCAAGATGGGCGAGAACGCCGCCGCGCCCCGCTACCTGCACACCGTCCGGGGCGTCGGCGTCATGCTCGTCGGCCCCGAATAGCGCACGAGCAGCGCACAAGCCGCGCCCAGAGCGGCACCCTGCGGGGGCACGGAAACCACCTCGCATTGGCCTATCATCTCCGGAACCAGTTGCGGTCCTTCCATAGACCAACTGAATGCGTGATTCCGGGGGGAAGCCGATGAGAGGTGCGCTGGCGCGGATCGCGACGGCCGTGACCGCCATGGTGGCGCTGTCGTTCGTCGTGCCGCTCGGCCTCCTGGTCGGGCAGATGGCGCACGACCGGGCGCTGTCGGCCGCCGCGCAGCAGGCCGCCTCCCTCGAACCCGTCCTCACCGTCACCTCCGCGCCCGCCTCGCTCGCCGACGCGGTCGGCTCCACCCCCGCCGGGGCGGCCGGGCGGCTCGCGCTGCACCCGTCGCAGGGCGCCGCGATCGGCGCCGCGCACGCGTCGGACGCCGACGTGCGGAAGGCGCGCGGGCTGCGCCGGGCGTTCACCGCCGCCGCGGCCGGCGGGACGGTCCTGCTCACGCCCGCGCTGCTGGACTCCGACCGCGTCGCCGTCATCGAGGTGTACGTGCCCGACGCGGACCTGAACCGGGGCGTCGCGCGGTCCCGCACGGTCCTCGGGCTCGTCGCGGTCGCGCTGGTGCTGGTGTCGGTGGCGATGGCGGACCGGCTCGCGGTCCGGGTCGTCCGGGCCGCCGACGGGCTGGCGAGCGCGGTGACCCGGGTCGGCGACGGCGACCTCGCCGCCCGCGTCGCGCCCGGCGGGCCGCCGGAGCTGCGCGCCGCCGGGACGGCGTTCAACCGGATGGCGGACCGGCTCGTCCGGCTGCTGGAGGCCGAGCGGGAGTCCGCCGCCGACCTGTCGCACCGGCTGCGGACCCCGCTGACCGCGCTGCGGGTGAACCTCAACGGGCTGGCCGCGAACCCCGCCGACCCGGTCCGGATGGCGCACAGCCAGGACGCGCTGAGCCGCCTGGAGGAGGCCGTCGACCGGATCATCGCGACGGCGCGGCGGCCGGCGGGCGAGCCGCCGGGGTGCGACGCGGCGGGCGTCGTCCGGCGGCGGCTGGAGTTCTGGTCGGAGCTGGCCGCCGACCAGGGCCGCGACTGCGAGGCGGTGGTCCCGGACGGCGCCGTCCCGGTGCCGGTCGGCGAGGACGACCTCGTCGCCGCCGTGGACGCGCTGCTCGGCAACGTCTTCCGGCACACGCCGCAGCGGACCGCGCTGTCGGTCACGCTGCACCGGGGGCGGTACTCCACCGGCCTGCTGGTCGGCGACGCCGGGCCCGGCATCCCGGACGCGGAGGCGGCGCTGCGGCGCGGCGCGAGCGGCACCGGCTCGACCGGCCTCGGCCTCGACATCGCCCGCCGGCTCGCCGAGTCGACGGGCGGGACGCTGAAGATCGGCACGTCGCCGCTGGGCGGCGCGCAGATCGAGCTGTGGCTGCGCACCGAGTCCCGCGCGCCGTCCCGCCGGACCGCGCGCCGGCCCCGCCGCCCCCGCCGTCCTCGCCGCGGCGCCCGCGGCTAGCCGCCGCGGGTGCCACGGGCGCCACGGACGCCGTCACTCAGCGGGTCACCTGTCCTTGCGGGGGACGTAGAGGCGGATGTCGTCGATGACCGCCTCGCCCTCGTAGTAGTTCAGGTGCGGGTCGCCGATGACGAACGAGTCGGGGTACGCCGAGCCCTTCGGCCAGGTGTGCCGGGTGATCCACGTCCCGTGCGGGCCCTTGTGGACGAGCTTGCGGTCGAAGCGGCCGTCGTACTCGCCGGGCGTCTGGTTGTAGTGCCAGATCGGGCGGCCGTGCTCGACGAAGTCGTGGTGGACGCGCAGCGTCGCCTGCCCGATGAACCGGAACGGGCCGCTCATCTCCAGCGTGTACCCGGTGTCGTCGCGCTCCACGGCGAACCGGTACGACGCCTTCGGCAGCAGCTGCGGCTGGAGCTCCGCGCTGGTCAGGTGCCCCTCGAACCGCTTCCCCGGCCCGTACGGCTTGTCCAGGGACGCGTTGCCGCAGGCGGTCTTGGCGTAGTACTCGGTGCTGATGTTGTTGTCCGGGCCGCCGATGAACTTGTCGCCGCGCGCGAACAGCGCGTTCACGCCGTTGAAGGTGCCGTCGAACGTCCGGTACATCTTGCGGGTCTTCGGGTCGCAGGTCGCGGCGTGCTTCCAGCGGGGGAGGTCGCTGTAGTAGCCGTCCATGATGACCTTGCGCCGGAAGTGGATGTCCGGGTTGCCGTGCGGCGCGGGCGTCGCGTAGTCGAGGATCGTCATGTAGTAGAAGCCGTTCTCCCGCGTCACGTCGTGGTACTGGCACCGCGACTGGCCAGGGAGGGCGCCGGTGAACGTCCACGGGAAGCGGGTCTTGCACGGCTCCTTCGTGTAGCCGTTGTGGCGGCCGTTGTAGTCGAACGTGCCGTTCCGCTTCCCGCCGAAGTCGATGCCGCGCAGCGTCATCTCGACGCGGTAGTGCCGGGGCAGCGGGCGGGTCGGCCGGATCAGCACGCCCGCGTCCCAGCTCGGCTCGGAGAGCCGCGCGGCCCGCTGCCCGCCGGGCAGCGTGACCGTCGACAGGCCGGGACGGGAGTCGGGACGGCCGTCGTGGTCCTTGTCGACGGCGGCGACCTCGGCGGTCAGCCATCCCTTCCGGCCGAACGCGACGCGCTTGCGGAACACGTTCAGCGTGGCCATCTGCTTCTTGAACAGCGGGCCGCTCATCGTCGTCCACGCCTCGCCGTCGTCGTCGAACGCGTCGACGTTCCACGGGCTGCGCCTTCCCTGCGGGTCCAGCCGCCACGGCGCGCCGTCGACGCGCAGGGGCCGGTCGAAGTCCTCGGCGTCCAGCAGGACCCAGCGCCCCTTGCCGGACGCGCCGACGCCGTTCCCGGACGCGTTCCCGGCGGGCGCGGGCCATGCCACGGAGGCGGTCGTCATGGCGGTCGCCCCGGCGGCGGCGATCGCGGCCTTCCAGCTTCTCTTCACGGCGTGACTCCTCGGTTGCCCGGACCAGGCGGGCGCTGTGCCCTCCGGTGGTCAATCAGAGAGCCCTGCCTCCGTGGGCGTGCCGTCCGACATGCGGTCTTGCCCCTTTCTTGGCCCGTCCCGGCGCCGCGTCTTGGGCGCTTCTGAAGAAGCCCTGGATTTTTGGTTATCGCCCGTCCCGCGCGGGGTCCGCTGCGTGTTCGCACAGCCCCGACGAGAGAAGGATGTGGCATCGCCATGAGCTACCCCCCTGCCCGCGGCACCGGACGGCCGCGTCCCGCGAGGCCGCGCCCGGGACGGCCGCGCAGGGCGTCCCGCCGCGTCGCCGTCTGGACGGCCGCGGGCGCGGCGGGCCTGCTGGTGATCGGCGGCGTCGCCGGGACGGCCGCCGGCGCGTTCGGGGACGGCGCGGACGGCGCGCCCACCGCGAGCGGCTCGTCGTTCTCCCCGAGCGCCGCGCCGACCGCCCCGGTCGCCGACGCGCCGCGGACGGCACCGAGCCGCGCGCCGCGGCCGAAGCACAGGAAGGCCAAGGCGTCGCACAAGCCGGCGCCGCGCGCGACGAGCCACCGTCCCGCCACGAAGGCGCCCGCGAAGGCTCCCGCGAAGCCGAAGGCCCCGGCCGCGCCCGCCGGCGGGACCGCCGGACGGTACGCCTCGCAGGTCGTCGCGCTGGTCAACGCCGAACGCGCCAAGCACGGCTGCGGCGCCCTGACGGTCAACGGCAAGCTGGCGCGGGCCGCGCAGGGCCACTCCGCCGACATGCACGCCCGGAACTTCTTCGACCACACCAACCCGGACGGCAAGGACCCCGGCGACCGGATCACCGCCGCGGGCTACCGCTGGTCCTCCTACGGCGAGAACATCGCCAAGGGCCAGGCGACCCCCGCGAGCGTGATGGACGCGTGGATGCACAGCTCCGGCCACCGCGCGAACATCCTGAACTGCGGGTTCAAGGAGATCGGCGTCGGCGTGGTGCTGAGCGGCGGCCCGTACTGGACGCAGGACTTCGGCACGAGCCGCTGACCGCTCCGGGGCCTCAGGCGGGGGTCGCGAAGTCCTGGGTCCACCAAGGGCCGCCGGACCCCGGCACAAAGCCCACTCCGATCATCGTCAGGCGGCAGTTCAGGATGTTGGCGCGGTGGCCGGAGCTGTTCATCCAGGCCGTGACGACGGCGGGCGGGGACGCCTGGCCCTGCGCGATGTTCTCCGCCCACGCGCTCCAGCGGAAGCCGGCGGCGGTGATCCGGTCGCCCGGATCGTCTCCGTCGGCGCCGCCGTGATCGAGGGCGTGCCGGGACGCCATGTCCTCGGTGTGCGCCTGCGCGGCCTTGTGCAGGGCGGGCGAGACTCGCAGCGGGCGGCATCCGGCCTTGGCCCGGTTCCGGTTGACCAGCGCGACGACCTGCTGCTCGACGCCCGGCTTCGCGGTCTTCGACGGCCGCGGCGGCGCGAGGTGCTCCTTGACGGACGTGGCGCCGGGACGCGGCGCCGGGGTGCGCGACGGGGTCCGGTGCGCGGCGGCGGGCGGGACGTCGCGGGGCGGCGGTTCGGCGGGCGAGCCGCCCCGCGTGCCCCAGAAGACCTCCGCCGCGCCGGCGACGCCGACGGCCGCGGCGCCCGCCACCCACTTGGCCGCCGCGAGACCGGCGCCCTTCCCCGCGCCCGCCGTGCCCGCCGTGCCTGCCCCGCCTGCGGCGCCCGCCCCGCCCGCGCCGGACGCGGCGGCCGTCGGCGTGGACGAGGCCGTGAACGCCGCCGGGAGCGCGTGCAGCGGGTGCGCGGCGGGCAGCGGCACCATGACCAGGCCCGCGAGCAGCGCCTCCGGCGGGAGCAGGTCCCGCTGCCGGGAGCCGCAGTCCCGGCAGCGGCGGACGTGCTTGGCGACGCGCTTGCGCCACAGCGGGGACGGCCGCCCGTCCCATCGCGCGAGGACCGGGACGAGCGCCTCGCAGCGCCGCTCCGCCGCCACGACCCGCACGACGGCGCGGCACGTCGCGAGCTGCTTCTTCATCCGCTGCACCCGGACCGCCGCGTGCGCCGCCGACACGCCCAGTGCGTCGGCCAGCTCGCCGCGGGTGAGGTGGCCGGACGCCTCCAGCCACCACAGGCCGAGCAGCTCTCGCTCCCCCGCGTCGAGCCAGCGGGTCGCCTCGGCGATCTCGCGGCGCTGCCCGGACAGCTCCAGCCGCAGGACGGCGGCCTCGGCGAAGTCGGCCTCGGACGCGGCGACCCGCGCGAGGGCGTCGGGGTCCATGGGCGTCCCGCGCTGGAGCGACGTCCAGCGGCGGCGCACCTGGTTCATCGCGATGGACACGAGCCAGGAGCGGAACCGTCCCGGCTCGCGCAGGCCGTGCAGCCCGCCGAGCGCGCGCAGCACCGAGTCCTGGACGACGTCGTCCACGTCGGCGTGGCCGTCGAGGGCCCAGCCGACCACGTTGTAGAGCAGCGGCAGGTGCGCGGCGACCAGCCGCTCCCTGGCCTCGGGGTCGCCGTCCTGCGCCGCCCGGACCAGCAGGTCCACGTCCTCGCCCACGCGCGTCACCGTCCCTCCAGCGGATCGCCCCCGACCCCCTGGAGACCTCCTAAAACACCGCAGATAACAACAAGCGCACTATCTCCGGCAAGTCCCCCACCCTCTGTACGGCGCCGGGCGCCCCGGAGGTTCCGCTCCCGCCCCGTCCAGGGGACCGGGTTGGTAGCGTCGGCGAGCGTGCGGGATCGGTATGCGGCGGTGTTGCCGTCCTGGTGGCGAGCGGTGTCCGGGGCTTGCGCGCTCGGCGCGGCGGGAGCCGTCCCGTTCCTGGACGCGGGCTGGACCGCGCGGGCGGCCATCGTCGCCTTGCTCCTCGTCCAGGGAGCCGCGGCGGGATGGCTGATGCGCGACCGCCCGGAGGCCGCGCTCGCGGTGACGGCCGCCGCGGGCGCCGGGATCCAGGCGCTCGGGCCCGAGCTGGGGCCCGGCATCCTCTTCGTGGTGCTGTGCGCGTTCGCGTGGCTGCGCCCCGCGCGAACCTCGCTGTGGGGCATGGGCGCCGTCGCCGCCGTGACCGCCGCCGTCGCCGCGGCGCAGGACCGGCTGGTCGCCCTGTGGCCCGTCGCCGCCCTGCTCGCCTGGAGCTGGGGCGCGCTCGGACGCGCGGAAGCGGCGCGCCGGCACGCCGAGGCGCGGCGCGCGGCCGTAGAGGAGCGGGCGCGCATCGGGCGGGAGCTGCACGACGTCCTCTCCCACACCGTGTCCGTCATGGTCGTGCAGGCCGCCGCCGCGGACGACGTCTTCGACGCGAACCCCGGGCTCGCGCGGCGGGCCGTCCGGAACCTGGAGGCCGAGGGGCGGCAGGCGCTCGCGGAGCTGCGGCACTTCCTGCGGTCGGTCCGGGACGCCGACGGCGGCGAGCCGGACGGATCCGTCCCCGGCCTGGGAGACTTGGACCGGCTCGCCGCCTCCGTCACCGGCGCCGGGCTGCGGGTCCGGATCCAGCGGGAGGGGATGGCCGAGGTGCGGGTTCCGTCCGGCGTGGGCCTCGCGGTCTACCGGATCGTCCAGGAGGCGCTGACGAACGCGCTGCGGCACGCCCGCGCGGGCCGCGCCGACGTCGTGCTGCGGTACGCGGGCGGGCGCCTCGACGTCGACGTCCGCGACGACGGCCCGGGCGCCCTCACGGCCCCCGGCGACACGGCATCCGCTGGCACGGGCCTCGCCGGGAGCGGGCAGGGCATCGCCGGGATGCGGGAGCGCGCCCTGCTGCTCGGCGGCACGTTCGAGGCCGGCCCCGACCCGGACGGCGGGTTCCGGGTGCGGGCGTCGCTGCCGGTCGGGGAGGCCGGGTGACGATCCGCGTGCTGGTCGCCGACGACCAGGACCTCGTCCGCGCCGGCTTCAGCATGATCATCGAGGCGCGGGACGACCTCACCGTCGTCGGCGAGGCCGGGGACGGCGAGTCCGCCGTCCGCGCGGCCGAGCGGCTGCGTCCCGACGTCGTGCTGATGGACGTCCGGATGCCCGGCGTCGACGGCATCGCCGCCACCCGGCGCATCACCGCGTCCGCCGACCCGCCCAAGGTGATCATCCTGACGACGTTCGACCTGGACGAGCCGCTCTACGCGGCGCTCCGGGCGGGCGCCGCCGGGTTCCTGCTCAAGGACGTCCGGCCGGACGACCTGGCCGAGGCGATCCGGGTCGTCGCCCGCGGCGACGCGCTGCTCGCGCCGTCGGTGACCCGGCGGCTGCTCGACCGGTTCACCGCGACCGAACCGCGCGCGCCCGTCCGGCCGGAGGCGCTCGCGGAGCTGACCGACCGCGAGATGCAGACGCTGGAGCTCGTCGCGCGCGCCGCGTCCAACGCCGAGATCGCCGCTCGGCTCGTCGTCACCGAGGCGACGGTGAAGACGCATGTGTCGAGCATCCTGCGCAAGCTCGGCCTGCGGGACCGCGTGCAGGCGGTCGTCCTCGCCTACGACCTCGGCCTGGTCCGCCCCCGCCCCTCCGCATAGAAACCCGCGTTCCGGGGCGGCTCTCCGACGAAAGTCGCAGGGCGGAGACCGATCCTTCGTTGGAAGCGCCCCAGGCCGCGCGTTCCTAGCGTTGACGGCATGACGAAGCGGCGTTCGGGGACGGCCCAGCGTCCGGGGAAGGCTCAGCGGTCGCGGCGGGCGGCGTGGACGCTGGTCCTGGTCGCGCCCGCGGTCGCCGAGCTCACCCTCGGCACCGTCCCGGTCCGGATGTTCTGGCTGGTGCTGCTCTACGTGCCCGTCTACGGCGCCGGGGTGCTGCTGATCCGGGAGCTGGTCCGCCGCTTCGGCGGCGGGTGGAGCAGCGTCCTGGCGATGGGCCTGGTGTACGGACTGGTCGAGGAGGGGCTGGCGCTGCAGAGCCTGACCAGCCCGCACTTGTACGGCGCGGCGGACTGGGGGCCGCGCCCCTTCGGCGTCAACGCCCCGTACGCGGAGCTGAACCTGCCGTACCACGCGGTGTTCAGCGTCCTCATCCCGATCGCGCTCGTGGAGCTGGTGTTCCGCCGCCACGGCCGCGCCGCCTACCTGCGGCGCGGCGGCCTGGTCGTCACCGGTCTCGTCGCGGCCCTCGGGGCGCTGCTGCTCCGCGTCTCGGTCCCGCCGTCCGAGGACCCGCACTACGCGCTGCCGGGCGGGGCCGCGCTGATCATCCTCGCGCTGTGCGCGGCGCTGACCGTCCTGGCCCTGGGCGTTCTACCCCACCTGCCCCGTCTCCCCCGCCCGCCGCTACGGGGCGCCCTGCCTGCGCCCCGGGTGCTCGGCGTCGTCTGCGGCGCCGCGTCGTTCGGGTACCTCGCCCTGCTGTTCCCGTTCGCCGGCGCCGACCACTCCGCCTTCGTCCCGCGCGCGTGGACGCCCGTCCCGATGGCCGCCGCCGCGCTCCTCGCCGCCGCGACCGCCGTCCTCCTGTGCCGGGCGGGCGGCTGGACGGACCGCCACCGCCTCGCCGCGATCTCCGGCGCCCTCGTCGCGCACACCGCGTTCGGGCTGGTCGCGAACACCGGGAACGTCCCGGACGCCCTCGGCCTGATCGTCGTCGCCGCCGCGATGGTCGCCCTGCTCGCCGCCCTCGGCCGCCGCCTCGCCGCACCCGGACCGGCCCGCCCGGCTCACACCACCCGGGAGACCTTGTAGGCGATGCCGCCCTCGACGAGGTAGCCCGTCCCCACGCAGACGGCGTCGTTCAGCCACGCGTACCGCTCGGCGCCCGTCTCGAAGAGCGGGTTCGTCCTGAAGTAGTAGCGGGACGGGTCGACGCGGTGCCGGGTGGCGGTGTCGGCCATCTCGTCGCGCAGCTCCGGCGGGGTGGTGTAGCGGCCGCCGTAGGTCATGTGCACGAGGGCTCCGTCGTCAGTGCGCAGCGCGAGCCGCACGTCCAGGCACATCGTCCCGCCAGGACGGAACAGCGCCCAGTCACCGCCCCCCGGCAGCACCTCTCCGCGCAGGCGGGGTCCCTCGAACCCGCCGCCCGCGGCGCCGAACAGGACGCGCCGCCCGGCCGGTCCCCTGCCGAAGTCCAGCGGCGGGTCCAGATCGACCACGATGTCGAACAGGAGCTCCGTCCGGATCTCCCCGACGTCCTTCACACGCGGGTCCGCGAGCATGCGCCATCACCTTTCCCGGTCGCGGAACAGGCGGCGCCGGACGGCGTCGGCCGAGACGCCGGACTGCGCGCACAGCTCCGCGAGGTCGAAGAAGAAGTACTCACCGGCGATCAGATCGTCCTTGAACGCGAACCGGATGAACACCGGCAGCTCGGCGCGGCGCCCGCTGGGCTCGACGCCGAACCGGGTGCCGGTGAGGGTCATCCGGGCCGTCCCCCAGCAGACCAGGGCGTCGCGGTTCGCGGCATGCCCCTGCAAGGCGACGTCGTAGTCCGGGAACGAGGCGAAGAACCGGCGCAGCGCCACCGCGTTCTCCGCCGGGCCGCGCGCGGTCGTCCCGAAGGCCGGGCTCTCCAGCACCATCTCCGGGTGCAGCAGCGCCATGGCCGCGGGCACGTCCTGGCGGCTCTTGGCGGCGGCCAGCGCCTCCGCCAGCTCGACCATGCGATCGGGGTCCATGCCCGCTCCTCTCCCGCCGACGAGAAAACAATACGATCGATCGTACGTATAGGCAATCTGGCACGATGGACCCGATGAGCGAGGACGACCTCCCGGCCGACGGCCGGCTGCTGCGCGGCGCGCGGACCCGGAAGACCGTCACCCGGCACGCCGTCGACGTCGCCTCGGCCGAGGGGCTCGACGGCCTCAGCCTCGGCCGCCTCGCCACCGACCTGCGGATGTCCAAGAGCGGCATCCAGACCCTGTTCCGGTCCAAGGAGAACCTGCACCTCGCGACCGTCGAGGCGGCCCGCGAGCTGTTCGTCGACGCGGTCGTGCGCCCCGCGCGGTCCGCCCCGCCCGGCGCGGCCCGGCTGCGCGCGCTCGTCGCGAACTGGATCGACTACGCCGAGAAGCCGCTGTTCACCGGCGGCTGCTTCTGGGCGGCGAACCTCCCCGACTTCGACAGCAGGCCCGGCCCCGTCCGCGACGCCCTGGCCCGCCAGCACCGGGACTGGCTGGCCCTCCTCGCCGCCGAGTACCGCCGCGCGGCGGCCGCCGGCGAGATCGCGCCGCTCGACGCCGACCTGGCCGCCTTCCAGACCGACGCCGTCCTCACCGCCGCCAACACCGCCCTGCGCCTGGACGAGCCCGGCGCGACCGCCATGGCCCGCCGCGCGATCGACGGCCTCCTCGCCCCTCCCTGACCCGCCGGGCGATCTCCCGGCAGAACTTTCACCGTTCGCGGAACGAAGCTGTCCGGATTGTCCGCGAGGCTTGCACCATGACCTCGAACACCAGCGGAACGCGCGCCGTGACGGCCCGCGAGATCCAGATCACCTTCGACTGCGCCGACCCGGCGGCCCTGGCCGCGTTCTGGGCGGAGGCCCTCGGCTACCGGCTCCAGGACCCGCCCGGCGACTTCCGGACCTGGGACGAGGCCCTCGACGCGATGGGCGTGCCGCCCGAGCGCCGCAACGACGCCTCGGCGGTCGTCGACCCGGCGGGCGACGGGCCGCGCCTGTTCTTCCAGCGCGTCCCGGAGTCCAAGCAGGTCAAGAACCGCGTCCACCTCGACGTGCGGGCGGCGCCCGGCCTCACGGGCGACGCGCGGATGGCGGCCCTGGAGGCGGAGGCGGAGCGGCTCGTCGAGCACGGCGCCGCCCGCCTCCAGCGCTTCGAGCCCGCTCCCCCGCTCGGTGCCGGGCACATCATCATGGCCGACCCCGAAGGCAACGAGTTCTGCCTCGACTGACCCGTGTCACTCGGGGCGGCCGCGCTAGGCGCCGGGTGCCGTGGCCGGACGGTCCTGCGGCGCCCAGGAGAGAAGGATGCGGAGCGCGTCGTCGGACGGCGTCCCCGGCTCGGCGGTGAGGACCATGAGCCGCTGGCCGCCGCCGTCCGGGCTGTTCCAGGTGTCGCAGTCGAGCGTGAGGTCGCCGACCACGGGGTGCCGGTAGCGCTTCGTGCCGTGGCCCGCGGAGTTGACGCGGTGCTCGGCCCACCAGGTGCGGAAGTCGGCGTCCTGGACGGAGAGCTCCCCGACGAGCCGCGCGAGCTCGGGGTCGTCGGGGTCCTTCGCCGCCTCCATGCGGAGGGCCGCGACGGCGTCGCGGGCGTCGTGCCGCCACTCCAGGTGCATGCCGCGGATGCCCGGGTCGGTGAACATCAGGCGGACGTAGTTGCGTTCACCGGCGGGCACCCGGGCGAAGTCGGTGTAGAGGGCGGCGGCCGCGTCGTTCCACGCCAGGACGTCCATCCGCTTGCCGAGCACGACCGCAGGCGTCCCCGGGAGCCGGTCGAGCAGGCGCCGCACCGCAGGCCGCACCCTCTGGGCGGCGCGGCGGCGGCGCGGCCGGGCGTCGGTCTTGCCCGCGATCTCGTAGAGGTAGGTCTGCTGGTCCTCGTCCAGGCGCAGGGCGTCGGCGAGGGTCTTGAGGACCCCGGCGGACGCCCGGACACGGCCCTGCTCCAGCCGGGTGTAGTAGTCGACGCTGATCGCGGCGAGCCGCGCGACCTCCTCGCGGCGCAGGCCCGCGACCTTGCGGCGCCCGTCGTCGTCGGGCAGGCCCACGTCGCGCGGCGTGAGCTGGGCCCGGCGCGCCTTGAGGAAGACCCCGAGGTCCCCGGCCTGCGATGAAGCGGTCATACCGTCCATTGTCGGCGGACGGGGGACGCGTTGGGAGGGCAGGATCCTTCCCAGGCAAGAACCCGCCTCTTACGGGCGCCTCATGGGAGCGCCACCGTGGAACCACGCCGCCGGAACCACCGGCGGCGGCCCCACGAAGCACTGGAGCAATCCCATGAAGATCGATGTCGCCTTCGACAGCAACGGCATCACCCTCGCCGGCCACCTCCACCTGCCCGACGCGCCGGACGGCGGCCCGTGGCCGGGCGTGGTCGTCGGCCACCCCGGCACCGGCGTGAAGGAGCAGACCGCGGGACTCTACGCGTCCCGGCTCGCCGCCCGGGGCTTCGCGGCCCTCGCCTTCGACGCCGCCTACCAGGGCGAGAGCGGCGGCGAACCCCGTGGTCTGGAGGACCCGGCCCAGCGCGTCGAGGACCTCAAGGCCGCCGTCTCGTTCCTTACCACGCGCCCCGAGATCGACGCCGGACGCATCGGCGCGCTCGGCATCTGCGCCTCCGGCGGCTACGTGCTGCCCGCCACCGCCGGCGACCACCGCGTCCGGGCCGTCGCCACCGTCAGCGCCGTCGACATCGCCCGCCAGTTCCGGCTCGGCGCCGACGGCACCCAGGCCCCGGCGGTCTTCCAGGGCATGCTCGACGCCGCCGCCGTCGCCCGCACCACCGCCGCGCGCGGCGAGGACCCGGGCGCGCTGCCCCTGTTCCCCGCCACCGTCGAGGAGGCGCGCCGGCTCGGCGGCGAGCACGGAGCCGAAGGCTTCGACTACTACCGGACCCCGCGCGCCGAGCACCCGCGCTCGGCGACGGCCCTCACCTGGTCCAGCGTCGACCGGATCGCCGCCTTCGACGCCTTCGCGCCCGTCCCGCTGATCGGCCCGCGCCCGCTGCTGATGATCGTCGGGACCCGCGCCGTCACGTCCTGGATGAGCGTCGAGGCGTTCCAGAAGGCCACCGGCCCCAAGGAGATCCACTGGATCGACGGCGCGAGCCACGTCGACCTCTACGACAGGGAGCGGTACGTCGGGCCGGCGGTGGAGAAGCTCGCCGCGTTCTTCACCGCCGCGCTCGCCGAGTCCCGGGCGCGGGCCGCCTAGCCGGGGGCGTCAGCGGACGACGTCGAACACGTTCTTCTGGATGCCGTTCGCGTACGCCTCGTGCTCGACGAGCTTCAGCTTCTGCGCGTCCTTGTCGGTGCCGCTGAACAGCCGCTTGCCCGCGCCGAGCAGCACCGGGAAGACGAGCAGGTGGTAGCGGTCGATGAGGCCCGCGTCGGAGAGGTCCCGGTTGAGGGTGGCGCTGCCGTGGATGATGATCGGGCCGCCGTCGGTCTCCTTCAGCGCGGCGACGTCGTCCAGCGAGCGCAGGATCGTGGTCTCGCCCCAGTCGGAGACGAGGTCGCCGTCGGTGAGGGTGGTGGAGACGACGTACTTCGGCATGACCTTGTAGTCGGCGAACTCCGCCATGCCCGGCCAGACGGGGCTGAACGCCTCGTAGCTGACCCGGCCCATCATCATCGCGGCGGCCTCCTTCTGCTCCCGGCCCTTGAGCTCGTAGGCCTCCGGGAGGAACTCGATGTCCTTGAAGGTCCATCCGGAGTTGCGGTACTCCGGCTCGCCGCCGGGACCCTCGACGACGCCGTCGAGCGAGACGAAAGCGGTGCTGATCAGAGTGCGCATCTGGGATCTCCCGAGCCTCTCGTGATGGTTCTCAACGGGCGGACGGGATCACGTCCACCCTGGGGCCATTCGCCCCACCTTGGCAGACCGCCCGCCGGTTCAGAACTCATCGCCGCCGAAGACCACTTCCGGCCGCCCGCACCCCGGTCGGCCGCTACCCGGCCCCCGGCGCCGCGCTCTTCAGGACGTCCAGCGCGTCCGCCTTCACGATGACGGCCTTACCCGGCACACCCCGCACCAGACCCCGCGCCTTGAGGATCTTCACCGCCTCCGTCGCGGTGCGCGGGGAGACGTCGCACTCCTCGGCCAGCTCGGCCCCGGAGGGGATGGCCGTCCTGGGCGGGTACGTCCCGTCCGCTATGCGCGCGGCGACCAGGTCCGCCAGCTGCACCCGCAGCGGCGCCTCGCCGTCCAGCTCGACCATGATCCAACGGTATGCGCATGTCGCGTATGCTTCTTAGCTCGCATAGGCTGCGTAGCGTGCGTAGGTTGCCTAAGCTTGGGGTGCCGAAACAGAAGCGCCCCGTCCGGACGTTGCGACCGTCCGAACGGGGCTAGGACCGGACGCCCTGGGAGGCGAACGACCCATGACACCCGATGCTAGGGCGCGGCTTGAGGCGCTCGGGACCGTTCTGCGCGCGCACGGGCTGAGCGCGCGGTTCACGCCGGACGGCCTTCATGTGGAGAACCCGGACGCGGAGGGCTGCTGCACCGTCCACCCCTGCCTCGTCATGACCGTGGAACCCCGCCCAGAGGACGCGGGGCGGCCGTGGTTCTGGACGGGGTGGCGCCATCCGGTCGCGGAGGCGGACCGGGTGGCGGACGCCGTCCTCGCGATCAAGGGCCTGCTGGACGGGGCGCCGTGACCGCGCTCGTGACGGCGGCGATCGCGCTCGCCGCGGCGGTGTCGGCGAGCTGGGCGACCGCGCTCACCGTCGGCCGCCGCCCCAGGTACGTCGGCAGGCACCGCGCGCCGTTCTAGCGCTCGGTGGCGAGGGTCCGGACGGCGTCGGCTATGGCGGGACGGAGCTCGTCCAGGGAGTGGTCGGGGCCGAGGAGCATGCGCCTGATCTGGGGCATCGCCAGGGGCCAGGCGACCAGGCCCAGGGTGAGGAGCATCAGGGTGGCCGGGTCGCCGGAGGCGCTGGCCACGGCGTCGGTCTTGTCCCGGTAGTGGGCCGTCCGGGCCGCCTCGTCGGGGACGGGGCCGTCGCCGAGTTCGAGCGCCTCCCACAGCAGCAGGCGCAGGGCCTCGGGATGGTCGCGGTGGTAGTCGAACAGCCGCTCGGCATAGGCGCCGAGGTCGCCGCCGTCCGCCGGGACCGCCGCGGCGAGGTCGGTCATGAGGCGTTCGAGGACGGCGGCGAAGAGCCGGTTCTTGTCGCCGAAGTAGTCGTAGATGGCCCGCTTGTTGGCCTCGGCGTTCGCGGCGATGCGGTCGACGCGGGCGCCGGCGACACCGTGCTCGGCGAACTCGGCGGACGCCGCCGCGAGGATGCGTTCCCGGGTCGCCGCTGAGTCATAGCCCATGCCCGGCATTCTAACGAACCGGTTCGTTTGACACGGGGCACCGTCGTACTCCAAGATCGAACCAACTAGTTCGTTCGATTGGAGGACCGGATGGTCGCAGTACGGGCGCCGGCGGCACGGCCGGCGCTGTTCACGGCGATGGCGGTGTGCAGCGGCGCCGCCGTCGCCAACGTCTACCTCGCCCAGCCGCTGCTGGACCTGTTCGCCCGCGGGCTCGGCGTCTCGCCTGCGGCGGCCGGAACCGTCGTCACCTGCGCACAGTTCGGGTACGCGGGCGGCATCCTGTTCCTGGTGCCGCTCGGTGACGCGCGCCGCCGCAGGCCGCTGCTGGCCGCGATGCTGGGCGTCACCGTGGTGATGCTGCTGGCGGCAGCGGCGGCGCCCGGCCTCGGTGTGCTCGCCGCGGCGACGGCTCTGGCCTGCGGTGCGACGGTGGTGCCGCAGGTGCTGATTCCGATGGCCGCCGAACTGGCGCCGCCCGAGAGGCGGGCCGGCGTCGTCGCCAACGTCCAGATCGGCCTGATGACCGGCATCATCGGCGCGCGGGTCGTGGGCGGCGTCGTCGGCGAGGCGCTGGGCTGGCGGTCCGTCTACCTTCTGGCGGCCCTGCTGACCGGCCTGGCGGGTCTGGTCACCGTGTGGCTGCTTCCCGCGGAGAGCGAGCGGGGCGGCGCGTCCTACGGACGGCTTCTAGCGTCACTGCCAGGACTGGTGCGGCGAGAGCCCGCACTACGGCACGCCTGCCTTCTGCACGGCGCCTTGTTCGGTGCCTACACCGCCACCTGGACGACGCTGGTGCTCGTCCTGACGCACGAGCCGTACGGCTACAGCAGCGCGGAGGCCGGGTTGTTCGGCCTGCTCGGATTGTCCGGAACGGTCGGGGCGCCATGGGCGGGCCGGTTCGTCGACCGGCGCGGGCCGACCCCGATCCTGGCGGCGTCGGCCGTGCTGACGCTGGTCGCCGCCGGGGCCTACGCCGCCGGGCGCGCCGTCCTGGCGTGCATGGTGGCGGCCATCCTGCTGGGCAACCTCGCCATCCAATGGAGTCAGCTCGCCAACCAGGCGCGCATCTTCGCCCGCGTCCCGGACGCGCGCAGCCGCGCCAACACCGTCTACATGGTCGCGGCGTTCCTGAGCGGCGCCGTCTCCGCGGCGCTGGCGAGCGCCGTCTACGGCTCGTACGGATGGGGCGGCGTCTGCGCCGTGCAGGCCCTGCTCGCCCTCGCCGGGCTGGCGGTGGTTCCCGCCGTCCGGCGCCACGACTCGAAAGGATCGTCATGACCTTCCCCGCCATGCCCGCAGCCGTCCTGCGCTTCTTCACGGCCTCGCAGGAGGGCGACGCCGCGGCCTGGGCGTCCGCCTTCGCCGAGGACGGCGCGTTCCACGACCCGGTCGGGCAGCCGCCGATCGTCGGCCGGGACGCGATCCGCGACTTCATCGCCTCGGTGCTGCCGAGGTTCCGGCCCTTCCTCGGGCTGACCCCGATGGAGGCCCACACGGTGGGCCGGTCCGTCGCCGTCGCCTGGCGCGGCGCGGCCGTCTCGCTGTCGGGGGCACCCGTGAACTGGTCGGGCATCAACGTCTACGAACTGGACGGCGACGGCCTCATCCGCGAGGCGCGGGCCTATTTCGACCAGAGGATCTTCCAAGCACAACTCGGCTGACGCGGAGAGCACCGCGCGCCGTTGTTCTCGTTGAGTTGTGGCGTGTTGCCCTTCGGTCGGATCGCATCGGCGCAACACGCCACAGGTCAGCGCTCGAAGTGGGCGGCGGTCTCCGCGTCGGCCGGGTAGTAGGACTCGATGGCGACCTCGTCGAGGGTGATGTCCTGTGGGGTGCCGAACGTGGTGATGGTGGAGAAGAGCCGCAGCTCGCGGCCGGAGTGGCGGACGATCATCTGGATGACGACGTCGGAGTCCGCCGGAGGGTCGTCCGGGCCGGGTTCAAGGAGTTCCTCGTAGAGGGCGGCCAGGCCAGGGTCCGGGGCGGCGGCGAGCTGGCGCCGGACCCGGGAGCGGAACACCGCGCGGACGTCGGCCATGTTCACGACGAGGCGGGCGAGCCCGCGCGGATCCAGGCCGAGCCGCAGCAGGTTGACGGGCGGCCGGAGCAGCTCGGGGTCGACCTCGGCGAGGAACGGCTCGACGGCGGCGTTGGTCATGACGATGTTCCAGCGGCGGTCGAACGCCAGCGCCGGGTACGGCTCGTGCGCGCGGAGCACCCGTTCGACCGCGTTCCGGGCGGCGGACAGCGCGGCGTCGTCGAGCGGCCGTTCGGCGTACCGGGGCGCGAAGCCGGCCGCGAGCAGCAGCCGGTTGCGGTCGCGCAGCGGCACGTCGAGCTGGTCGGCGAGCCGCAACACCATGTCGGCGCTCGGGTTGGAGCGCCCCGTCTCGACGAGGCTGACGTGCCGCGCCGACACGTCGGCCGCGATCGCGAGGTCGAGCTGGCTGAGCCGCCGGCGATGCCGCCACTGCCGCAGGAGCTCCCCGACCGTGTGCACGGTTCCCGAGCGTACTCATCGTGGCGCCGGACGCCATGAAATGGGATTTCATCGACAATCCGCGGCCGCCGCGGAAACACTGCGATCCATGACGAACAAGGACACCGTTCGGCAGGCACTGTCCGAACTGATCGCGACCGGCAGCACCGCCGGGCTCGCGCCGCTGCTCAGCGACGACTTCGTCCACCACAGGCCGGACGCGACCTCCTCGACCAAGGCCGAATGGCTCGCCAACGTGCAGGCGGCGCTCACCCCGCTCGCCGATATGCAGGTCGAGATCCGGCACCTGCTGGCCGACGGGGACCACGTGGTGCTGCACACGCGGCGCCGGCTCCCGGACGGCGGGCCGGAGATCGCGGTCGTCGACATCTGGCGGGTCGACGGCGGGCTGATCGCCGAGGCGTGGGAGATCATCGAGCCGACCGCCCACGCCGCGGCCAACCTCACCTGGTGGGAGCCCGCCGCCCGGTGACCCGCCGACCGGGGCCGGTGGCTACAGCTCGAACTCGGCGGGCGGCAGGCCGACGGCGAAGCACGCCTCGCGGACGACGGCCTTCTCCGCGTCGTCGAAGTCGCCGTCGGCGCCCCCGATGACGATGCCGATCTGGATGACGGCGCGGGCCTCGGCAGGCTTCTTCTTCACCTTGCCGATGTCCTGGAGGACCGCGACCTTGCCGAAGTCGAAGTCGGCGGTGAGCTTGGCCACGTAGTCGTTGAAGCGGCGCTGCAGGTCGTCGGCGGGGAAGTTCTGCAGCACCTCGTTGCCCATGATGAGCGACGCGGTGCGCTGCCGCTCGGCCGGGTCCACGCTGCCGTCGGCCGCCGCGACCAGCGCGCACATCGCCATGCTCGCGTCGCGGAACGCTCCGCTGGTCAGTTCGTTCTTCTTGTTGAGCAGCTGCGTCTGCATCGTCTGGGTCGACTCGCGGAGCCTGTTCCAGAGAGCCATCGCTTCCCTTCCCATCGCCGTGCGGACGGTCCGCACCTTCTTCTACAACTGTAGTAATTGAGGGAAGGTTCCCGGGCACGGAACGAGGGCGGGGCCGCCGCGGCCCCGCCCTCGCGTCCGGTGTCTCAGGCCCGCAGGCCGCTGGTGTAGTCGGCGAACCGCTCGTCCACCTCTTCGGCGGTGAGGCCGAAGTCCTCCAGCGAGTAGCGGTGCGCGGGCTTCGCGGCGCTCGTGGTGCTCTCGCCGTGCAGGCGCGCCATCGCCGTCCGGGCCTCGTCGGTGAACGGCAGCCCGAAGTGCGCGTAGACGCCCTCGACCGTGCCGATCGGGTCGCGGACGAAGTCGTCGTAGTGCACGTCCGCGAACCGCGCCTGGTCGTGCTTGGCCCGCTCGGCGCGGAACGCCTCCAGGCCGCGGCTCCACAGGTCGAGCTGGTCACGGCCGATCGTCGCGCCGGTGAAGACGTCCGACCAGCCGGCGGTGGCGTGCGCGGCGAGGCTGCACATGGACGCCATGGCGGTGCGCGGCGTCCGGTGCGTCTGGACGATCAGCGCGTCCGGGTAGACCTCCAGCAGCGCGTCGAGCGCGAACAGGTGGCTCGGGTTCTTCAGCACCCAGCGGCGGCCGGCGTCGTTCATGCCGATGAGCTGGAGGTTGCGGCGGTGCCGGGCGTAGGCGGGCGTCCAGTCCTGCGCGGCGAGCCAGGACGAGTACGTCGGCAGGTGCGCCAGGCACTCGAACGAGATCGACAGCATGTTCTGCCGGAGGAGCTGCCAGCACTCCTCGACGGAGTCCGCCGAGATGTAGTGGACGCCCATGAACTCGGGGTTCTCGACGTGGTGCTTGCGGTACGCGGCGTCGATCGCCTGGTAGAGCGGGTCGTCCGCCCAGGTCTCGCGGGGCGGGCGCGGCTGCGGGATCTCCGCGAGCCACAGGTCGAGGCCCTGGTGGGCGGGGTCGGCGGTGAGGAGCCGGTGCAGCGCCGTGGTGCCGGTGCGGGGCAGCCCGGTGACGAAGATGGGCCGCTCGATCGGCACGTCCGCGTACCCGGGATGCTTCTTCCAGGCGGCCTCGGAGAACTGCCGGGCGGCGAGGGCGCCGCGCAGCATCGCGCGCTGCGCCTTGTTCCCGGCCGGGGTGAGGCCGGCGTCCTTCGCCAGCGAGTCGAGCAGGACCTCCAGCCCGCCGAGGTAGTCGTCGTCACCGAACTCCGTCATGCCGGTGACCTTGCTCGCGGACGCGTGGAGGTCCTCGACGGTCCCCACGCTGTCGCGGCCTGCGCTCATCGCTGTGCCTTCCTCAACAGGGCGCCTTCCTAGTGGTGCCACTCGCCGGAGTTGACGTCCAGGCATTGCCCGGTGACCGCGCGTGCCAGCGGCGACAGCATGAACACGACGGCGTCGGCGACCTCGTCCGGTTCCGGGAGTCTGCGCAGGTCGGTGGTGGCGGCGTTCTCGTCGTACACCTGCTGCGTCGGGACGCCGCGCTTCTCGGCGAGGTGGTTGAAGTACCACTGGAGGTTGTCGGCCCAGATGTAGCCGGGCGCGATGGTGTTGACGCGGATGCCGCGCGGCCCGAGCTCGGTGGACAGGTTCTGCGTCATCGCCAGCAGCGCGGCCTTCGCCATCTTGTAGGCGCCGAAGGTGCGCCGCGAGTGCCGCAGCACCGCCGAGTTGATCATCACGACGGAGCCGCCGTGCTCCTCCAGGGCGGGGACGAGCAGCTTCGTCAGGCGCAGCGCGGCGAGCACGTTCGTCTCGAACCCGGCCCGCACGGCGTCGATGTCGACCTTCATCAGGTCCCGCAGCGGCGGCGTCGCGAACGCGTTGTTGACGAGGCCGTCGACCCGTCCGAACGAGGAGACGGCGGTCTCGGCGAGCCGTTCGCAGGCCGCGGCGTCGTTGATGTCGGTCGGGACGGTGACGGCGCGGCGGCCGAGGTCCTCGACCTCCTTGGCGACCTCGGCGAGCCGGGTCTCGTTGCGCGCGGCGAGGACGACGTCGGCGCCGGCCTTGGCGCACTGGAGCGCGAGGCCGCGGCCGAGCCCGGGGCCGACGCCCGACACGACGACGACCTTGTCCTTGAGCAGTCCGGAACCCATCAGCCGAGCATCCTCCGCGCCACGGCGACCTGGCGGGCCGCGATCCGTTCCTTCCACTCCCCGGGGGTGACGCGCTGGGCCTCGTAGTGCGGCAGGACGCGCGGCAGCTCGTCGAACTTGACGATCTCGGCGGTCGGGCCGTCCGCGGGGGTGAGGTCGCGGGTGAGCCGCTGCCAGCGGAACTGCAGGTAGCCGCGGCTGTGGCCGGTCCGCTCGATCCAGTTGGCGAGGCCGGGGTCGCGCTCGCTGACCACGTACCGGATCTTGCCGTCCGGGTCCACGCGGGCCTGGTCGCGGGTGAGGCTCGTCTGGTGGTTGATGTAGTCGAGCGAGATGTACCACATGCTGCCGAGCTGGAAGCCCATGTACGGCGCCACCGACGGGTCGGCGGCGGGCGCGGTGATGACCATGACCTCGTCGTCGGCCAGGTCGTAGTGCCCGACGGACGAGAACTGCGTCGCGAGGCCGCCCGGCGTCGCGCGCGGCTCGGTCAGCGTGTTGACCGGGAGCTTCAGGTAGTGCCACTCCGGGAACGCGAGGAAGGTCTTGATGCGGGACACCAGCATCTTCCCGGCCACCGCGTACCGCCGCGCCATCTTGGACGACGGGACGGGCTCCGGGGACGTCCCGAGGGTGTCGGCGCGGTGGATGCGGATCTCGCCGGGCCGGTCGTTGTCCCAGTCGGAGAACACCTCGCGGACGATCAGCATCGCCGAACCGGGGGCGAGCGCGACGTAGTCACCCCCCTCGCCGTCCTTCGGCGGGCCGAACCGCAGCCGGAAGCTGCCGTCCTCACCGATCGTCAGCTTGCGGTCGTCGAACGCGGTGAGGCTGTCGGGCGACTGCGTCGGCGAGTAGTCGCCGTTCATGATCTGGAAGCTGAGGTCGGCGGTGGTGCCGCGGCGGCCGGTGACGACGTACTCGGCGTCGTCCCTGAGGTAGGCGTGGAAGTACAGCGTGTCCGGGTTGTCCAGGCCCAGCTTGGTGTAGGGGCCGGTGGACGAGGCGAAGTACGGGTGGTCGTGCTGGTAGGCGCCGACCATGTGCAGCGACGCCTTGATGCTGCCGGCGAGGTAGTCCAGCCCCTCGGCGAGGTCCTGGTCCGTCTTGACGAACGGCGCGTTGCGGATGATCTGCTCGGCCTCGACGATCGCGTCGGCGAACGGGCGCGTCGCGGCGTCGGAACGGTCTGTTGCGTCGGTGGCCACCGGGCTCTCCTGGGGACGCGGGATCGGCGCGTGCGCGGGGCGCTGCTCGCGCGCATCGGACCGGACGGTAGAACGCGTTCTATGTGCGGGTCAACGGACGGGTCCCGATCACCGGGAGCCGGGCACCGGCGTGGTGAACTTCAGGCTCGGGACGTCGTCGAGCGACACCATGTACTCGTACGTACGCCTGTGCCCGGTCCGCTCCACCAGCCAGCGGCCGTCCTCGCCGCGCCGGTAGACGTCGTGGTAGAACGCGGCGCCCCGGATGAGCAGCCGGTGCTCCGGAATGATGATCGTGTCGTCGAGGGACCAGACGCCGGTCGCCCGGTCGCCGTCGATGTCGATCTCCGGGGCGCCCGCCGTGTGCGCGCTGATCTTGTCGTCGCCCAGGTTGCCGCGCATGTACTCGACGATCGCGTCCCGTCCCTCCAGGCGGAGGGTCTTGCGGAGCACGGGGGTGTCGTACTCGGCGACGGCGCCGGGGAGGAACAGCCCGGCGAACTCGTCCCACTGCTTGAGGTCGACGCAGCGCAGGTAGCGGTGCTTGAGCCGGCGGATCTCTTCCAGGGCTTCCAGGTCCATGCGAGACAGCCTGACCGGTCCGCCCGCACAAGACAAGAACACGTTCTAAAAATCCCCGGACGCGGCGGCCCGCGCCGCGCGGCGGCGGCGCTGCTCCGCCACGTCGGCGACCGGGGCCGACAGCAGGAGCGTGCGGGTGTACGGGTGCTCGGGGGCCGCGGTGACCTGTGCGGACTCGCCCGTCTCGACGATCCGGCCGCGGTGGATCACCGCGACGCGGTGGCTCATGGAGCGCACCACCGACAGGTCGTGCGACACGAACAGGTAGGCGACGGCGGTCTCCTCCTGGATCTCCAGCAGCAGGTCGAGGATGGTGCGCCGGGTCGTGAGGTCGAGCGCGGACACGGGCTCGTCGCAGACGATCAGCCGCGGCCGCAGCGCGAGCGCGCGGGCGATGGCGATCCGCTGCCGCTGCCCGCCGGAGAACTCGCGCGGGAGCCGGTGCCCGGCGTCGGCGGGCAGGTGGACGCGGTCGAGCAGCGCG
Source organism: Spirillospora sp. NPDC046719 (assembly GCF_040645715.1). Classification (NCBI taxonomy): domain Bacteria; kingdom Bacillati; phylum Actinomycetota; class Actinomycetes; order Streptosporangiales; family Thermomonosporaceae; genus Spirillospora; species Spirillospora sp. NPDC046719. The sequence continues at coordinate 49,021 of NZ_JBEYYT010000004.1, forward strand.
GCGATGCGGGCCCGGGTGCCGCGCGCGTCGCCGCCCTGCGCGATGAGCGGCTCGGCGAGGGTGTCGCCGATCGTCAGCGACGGGTTCAGCGACGTGTACGGGTCCTGGAAGATCACCTGGAGGTCGCGGCTGAGCGCGCGGCGGCGGGCGGCGGTCGCGGTGTCGATGCGCTCCCCGGCGAAGACGACCGTGCCGGACGCGACCGGGACGAGGCCGAGGATCGCCCGGCCGATCGTCGTCTTCCCCGAGCCGGACTCGCCGACGAGGCCGAGCGTCTCGGCGGGCCGGACGTCCAGGTCGACGCCCTTCAGCACCTCGGTGCGGGCGCGCCGCCGCCCGCCCGGGAAGGACACGCGGACGTCGCGCAGCGACAGCAGCGCCCCGTCCTCCGGTGCCGCGGCCTGCGGTGATGCGGTGCTCACGCGGTCTCGCTCCTCGCTTCGACGGGCCGCCAGGGCGGGCGCGGGGGCGCGTCGTCCAGCACGGCGTCCAGCAGCCTGCGGGTGTAGGGGTCGCGCGGGTCCCGCAGGACCCGGTCGGTGGGGCCCGTCTCGACGATCCGCCCGCCGTTCATCACCGCGACGCGGTCGCAGAGGTCGGCGACGACGCCGAGGTCATGGGTGACGAGCAGGACGCCGAGGCCGCGCTCGGCCTGGAGGCGGCGCAGCAGGTCCAGGACGTCGGCCTGGACGCGAACGTCCAGCGCGGTGGTGGGCTCGTCGGCGACGAGCAGCGCAGGGTCGCAGGACATCGCCCCGGCGATGAGCACCCGCTGCGCCATCCCGCCGGAGATCTGGTGCGGGAAGCGGCGCAGCACCCGCTCGGGCTCCGGGATCTCCACCATGCGGAGCAGGTCGAGGGCACGCTCGGCGGCCTGCTTGCGGGACAGGCCCATGACGTGCCGCATCGGCTCGGTGAGCTGGCTGCCGATGGTGAACGCCGGGTCGAGGTTGCTCATCGGCTCCTGCGGGACGTACGCGACGGTCGTCCCGCGCAGCCTGCGGTGCCGCCGCTCGGACAGCCCGGCGACCTCCTGGCCCGCGACGATCACGCTGCCGCGGGTGACGCGCCCGCCGTCCGGCAGGATCCCGAGCACCGAGAACGCGGTCTGCGTCTTCCCCGACCCGGACTCGCCGACCAGCCCGACGATCTCGCCGGGCCGGACGTCGAGGTCGATGCCGTGGACGACCTCGGCCTCGGAGCCGTCGGGACGCGCGTAGGCGACGGCCAGCCCGCGGATCGACAGCAGCTCGGCGCGGTCGTCCTCGGAGACCTCCCCCGCCGGGACCTCGGCCGGAGCCGGGGCGGCGGCACGGCGGCGGCGCCGGGCGGGCGGCGTGCCGGTGCGGTCCTCCAACGCGTCCCGCAGCGCGGTGGCGAGCAGGACGAGCGCGCCGGTCGTCACGCCGAGCGCGAGGCCCGGCCACAGCAGCAGCATCGGGGCGCGCTGGATGTTCTGGAACGCCTCGTTCAGCATCGCGCCCCAGGTCGCGGCGGAGCCGCTGCCGACGCCGAGGAACTCCAGGCCCGCCTGCAGGCCGATGGCCAGCCCCGCGACCAGCGCGATCTGGATGATGACGGGCCCGCGCACCACCATCAGCACGTGCCGGGCGACGATCCGCAGGTCGGACAGCCCGGACACGCGCGCCGCGTCCACGTACGGCTCGCCGCGCACGTCGGCGACGATGCCGCGCACCAGCCGGAAGAACGACGGCGCGACGAGGAACCCGAGGACGACCATCAGGACCCACACGTTCGAGCCGAGGACGGCGCGGGACGCGAGCAGCACCACCATCGCGGGCAGCGCCATCACCAGGTTGGCCGTCCAGCTCGCGGCGGCGTCGAACCCGCCCCCGCGGTACCCCGCGTACAGGCCCGCGGGGACGCCGAGGACCAGCGCGATCACCACGCTGACGACCGCGCCGCCGAGCGTGGCGCGACCGCCGTACAGCAGGCGGGACAGGATGTCGCGGCCCGCCGAGTCCATCCCGAGCGGGTGCCCGCCGCTCGGCCCGTCGAAGGCGTGGGCGAGCGACGCGGCCTGCGGGCCCTGCGGCGCGAGCAGCGGCGCCAGCACCGCGGCCACCACGAGCAGCGCCAGCAGCAGCAGCGACGCGGCACCGAGCGGGTTGCGGACCAGCCGGCCGAACGCGCCCCGGCGGCGGACGCCCTCGGTCACGCCCTTGGTCACGCCCTCGGTCACTCCCTCGGTCATGACCGCCTCGCCTTCGGGTTCAGCCAGCCGATCAGCACGTCGGTGACCAGGTTGATCAGGACGACGCCGACGACGGTGAGCATGACGAGCGCCATGACCACCGGGATGTCGCCGCGCGAGGTGTAGGTGACGGTCATGCTGCCGATGCCGGGCAGCCCGAAGATCTGCTCCACCAGCACCGCGCCGCCGAGCAGCCCGACGAACTGCATGCCGAGCAGCACCAGCGCCGGCGCGGACGCGTTGCGCAGCACGTGCTTGAACACGATCCGCGGCGCGGACAGGCCGCGGGCGCGCAGCGTCCGGACGTAGTCCTGGCGCAGGACGTCGATGACGGCGCCGCGCACCTGCTGCGAGACGCCCGCGACGGACGCGATCGACAGCGACGCCACCGGCAGCGTGATCGTGGACAGCCAGCCGCCGGGCGACTCGGCGAACGGGGTGTAGCCGATCGCGGGGAACCAGTCCAGCTTCACCGCGAACACCAGCACGAGGACGAGCGTCACCAGGAAGCCCGGCAGCGCGTACCCGGCGACGCCGAGCACCTGCACGAACCGGTCGACGGCGCCGCGCCGCACCCCGGCCCACACGCCGAGCAGGAACGACACGACGGCGGTGACCAGCGTGACGCCCACCATCAGGCTGACGGTCACCGGCAGCCGGTTGGCGATCGCCTGCGTGACGTCCTCACTGGTGAACCAGGACGCGCCAAGGTCGCCGCGGACGGCGTGCGACAGCCAGTCGGCGTACTGGACGAGCACGGGCCGGTCGAGGCCGAGCGCGGCGTTCTTCGCGTCGACCGCCGCCTGGTCCGCGCTCTGCCCGAGCAGCTGCCGCCCGACGTCGTTGTCCGGGATCGACAGCAGCAGGTACGACAGCAGGGAGATGACGAACAGGAGCACCGCTCCCCCGGCCAGCCTCCGCACGACGAACCTCAGCATCGCCCTCCTCCTTCTCCGTCCCCGGCCCCGTCCCCGGCGTGGGCCGCCCCCGCCGCGTCTGCGGCCGGGACCGCGTCGGCGGCCGGGACCGCGACCGCGTCCGGGGGCGTGAGGAGCCGCATCACGTCGGCGATCGGCTGCTCCATGTCCATCGAGCGGTCCACGAGCCACTGCATCTGGACGCCGTCGGCGACCGCGACGAACAGCGCCGCGAGCCGGTCGGGCGGGACGTCCGAGCGCATCCGCCCCTCGTCCATGCGGCCGCGCAGGAACGCGGCGACCTGGCCGCGGATCAGCGGGTACCGCTCCGCGAAGTGGCCGTGCGCGGGATGCCGCGGGTCGCCGGCCGCCGCCGCCATCGACACGAACAGCTCCACGAGCCCGGGCGTGGACGTCCCCTCCCGGACGATCCGCCGGTAGGTCTCCGGGGTGTGGTCCGGATGCCGGAGGCGGGCCGTCTCGTCGCGCATCCGGAGCACCTGCGCCAAGAGGTCCTCCTTGGACTCGAAGTAGTGCATCAGGCCGGGCAGGCTGAGGCCGCACCGGTCCGCGACCTTGCGCAGGGAGGTCCCCCGGTACCCCTCCGCCGCGAAGACCTCCAGCGCGGCCAGGAGGATCTCCTTGCGCTTGGCCTGGCCCTTCTCGTACGGCCCCCGTCTCGCCATGGCGGTGTCGGCTCGCGCTTCCGCCGCGTCAGGACGCGGGCGCGTAGTCGTAGATCGACGGGACGCCCATGCCCGACTGCGGCACCGCCTTGACGCCGTCCCCGGCGACCAGCAGGTACTTCATCCGGTAGAAGGGCGCGAACCACGCCTGCTCGACCAGGTGCTTGTTCAGCTCCTTGGACGCGGCGGCGGCCGCGGCGTCGTCGCCGGCCTGCACCTGCCCGAGCAGCCGCTGCACGGCCGGGTCGGTGGTGCCGAACATGTTGAACGCCCCGGGCGTCACGAGGTCCTGGTCGGTCAGCCAGTCGACGTCCGGCTGCCCGATGTTCATCACCATCGCCGAGTAGGCGCGGTCGCGGTACACCTTCTGCACGGCGCCCGCGGCGTCCATCTGGTCCCAGGCGACCTTGATGCCGACCGCGCCGAGGTCGGTCTGGATCGAGGAGGCCAGCGCGTCGCCCATCGACGGCACGCGCGGCAGCTTCAGCGTGAACCCGCTCCCGTACCCGGCCTGGGCGAGGAGCTGCTTGGCCTTGGCGGGGTCGTGCGGGTAGTAGGCGTCGAGGCTCGGGTCGTAGCCCTTGGTCCGGGGCCCGAACACCTGGTCGGTGACCTCGCCGCGGCCCTGCCGGATCTTGTCCAGCATCGTCTTGCGGTCGAGGGCGTAGTTGATCGCCTGGCGCACCTCGGGCTTCTTCAGCGCCGGGGTGCGGACGCCGTTCCGGTCGAACAGCAGCAGGCCCTGGAAGTCGAAGGCGAACGGGGTCCTGGTCAGCCGGCCGTCGGACGCCACGGCCTGCTGCTGCCCCGCGTCCTGGAGGACCGCGGTGTCGATCTGCCCGGTCTTCAGCCCGTTGACGACCGCGGTCTCGTTGTCGAAGACGCTGATCGTCAGCGTCGTGAACTTCGCCTTGTCGCCCCAGTAGTCGTCGCGGCGCTGGTAGACGTACTTGGTCCCGACCGCGGTCTTGGACTTGTCCAGGACGTAGGGGCCGGTGCCGACCGGGGCGGTCTTCAGGCTCCCGTCCTTGAGCTTGGCGGGGCTGGCCATGAGCCCGGCGGCGTCGCTGAGGTAGAACAGCAGGCCCGGGTCGGGCTCGGACAGCTCCAGCACGGCGTGCGCCGGGTCGAGGACCTTGACGTCCTTGACGGACTTCGCGTACTTGGCGCCGCCCCCGCCGCCGTTCTTGAAGTGGTCCAGGTTCGCCTTGACGGCGGCGGCGTCGAAGGCCGTCCCGTCGGTGAACTTCACGCCGGTGCGCAGGGTGAGCGACAGGTGGGTGCGGTCCTTGTCGTAGGACCACTGCGTGGCGAGCATCGGCTTGTACGAGCCGTCGGCGTCCCGCTTGATCAGCGTGTCGTAGGTCGCCTGGAAGAAGGGCAGCGCGCTGCCGATGGCGTCGGCCGGGTCCAGACTCTGCGCGTTGGTCAGCGTCGCGACGTCGAGCTCGGCGGCGCCGCCGCTCGCCGAGCCGCCGCCTCCGCAGGCCGTCAGCACCAGCGCGGCCGCGGCGCAGGCCGCCGAGGCCGCGATCCGGGTGGAGTACCTCGTCATGATCTCTCCGTCTGGAGGGCCGGGACCAGCGTCGCCGGCGGACGTCCGGGACGGCGCCGCAGCGGGGACGGCGGTCCGTCGATTGGCGAAAACCGTAATCTGATCGGTTTCTGCACGTCAATGCTTCCGGGCGAGAAAACCGATCGTTATACGGTTTTGATCCGCCGCCGGGTGCGACCGGCGGCCGACACCGGCCGTACCCGTGTCCGTTGAACGTGCTTTACCCTGTTTGACCTGGGCGTGGGCGCCCGCCGACGCGTCCCAGGCCGTCAGCCGACCGGCCGGGGGAAGGCCGTGACCGAGCACAAGATCGGCCCCCGGTGTGCCACAGGGGGCGTGAGGGATGTACGGTCGGCCGTTGAGCGGCTCGCGCAGGGTCCCGCCGGGCCGTCGTGGGGAAAAGAGGGCTGAGCCGTCCGCGCGCTACTCCTGCGCCCCGAGGGGCGCCGCACCGGCCACGACACCGACGTCCGCCGGCCGCGCCGCAAGCGGCCATGGCTGATCGGCGAGCTGGCGATCGTCTTCGTGCTGCTCCAGGTCTACGGCTACATCCGGTCGCTGGCCGACACGCGCTACGGCCCGGCGCTCTCCCATGGCCGGGACGTCCTGAGCATAGAGAAGCACCTCGGACTCGATCTCGAACTCCGCACCAACCACTGGTTGACGCGGCATCACGATCTGTCCGAGGTCGCCGTCTGGATCTACCAGCACATGCACACCGGCTTCACGATGGGCATCCTGCTGCTGTGCTACCTCGCCGGGCCCGGCGTCTACCGGCCCGCGCGCAACGCCCTCGTCCTGACCAACCTCGCCGGGCTGGTCGTGTTCTTCGTCCTGCCGGTGATGCCGCCCCGGCTGCTGCCGGACGAGGGGTTCGTCGACTCGGTGGCGATGGCCGGCTTCGGGACCGTCCACAGCCCCGGCGGCGTCGAGGCCGACCAGTTCGCCGCCATGCCGTCCCTGCACATGGGATGGGCGGTGTGGGTCGCGGTGGTCATCATGGCGCTGCTGCCGCGCCACCGCGTGCGCTGGATCGCCGTGCTGCACCCGATCGTCACCGCGATCGTCGTCGTGGTGACCGCCAACCACTACGTGCTGGACGTGATCGCGGGCGTGGCGGTGTCCATGGCGGCCCTCTTCGGGACCGGCCTGGTCTGGGCGGGCAACGGGACGACCTACGCGGCCGGCCAGCTGATCAAGCGCAACCGCCCCGCGCCCGTCCCCGACACCGCACCCGCCTCCGCGGACGTGCCCGACCCCGCGGACGTCGCGGACATCGCCGACGTCGTCGGCGTCACGGACGTCGTGGACGCGAAGCCCGGCGAGGCGGGCGGCGAGATGGGCGGCGAGGCCACCGTCCCCGCCGAACCGGCCGCGAGCGCGGGCGCGCGGGACTCCGGCCGGCCCGTGGCGGACGCCGGCTAGCCCGTGAGGGACTGCGTGCCGAGGACCGCGAGGAGCGCCAGCCGGTCCGCGTCCTCGGTGCCGGGCTCCGCCGTGTAGATCATGATGCGCAGGTCGGGGCCGCGCACCGTCAGCACGTCGCAGTCCAGCGTGATCGCGCCCACCCGCGGGTGGTCGATGGTCTTGCGGGACGCCTCGTGCCGGCCGACCGTCCCGGTGTCCCACAGCTCGGCGAACAGCGGGCTCTCGGCGTGCAGCTCCGCGATCAGCCGCTGGAGCCCCAGGTCGGCGTGGTAGCGGCCGGCGGCGTCGCGCAGGTCCCCGGCCAGCGCCGCCAGGAACTCGCGCCGCTCCTCCGGCGTGTACCGGACGCGGTTCTCCGGCCCGAGGAAGTTGCGCCACACGCCGTTCCGCTCGATCCCCCGCCAGCCGGACGTGTCGCCCATCAGCGCCGTGTACATCGGGTTGGCGAGCAGCAGCGTCCACGCCGCGTCGTAGACCGCGACGGGCGTCCCGGACAGCCGGTCCAGCAGCCGCTGGACGCTCGGCGTGATGTACGCGGGCACCGCGTCCGGGCCGGGCGGCACCAGCCCGGCGAGGTGGAACATGTGCTCGCGCTCGTCCGCCGAGAGCCGCAGCGCGCGGGCCAGCGCCTCGACGACCTGCGGCGACGGGTTGGACGCGCGGCCCTGCTCCAGCCGGGTGACGTAGTCGACGGAGATCCCGGCGAGCTGGGCGAGCTCCTCGCGGCGCAGCCCGGCGGTGCGCCGGTGCCCGCCCGCGGGCAGCCCCGCCGCCTCCGGCGGGACCCGGTCGCGCCAGCGGTGCAGCGTCCTGCCGAACTTCCCGGGTGCCATGCCCCCAGTCTGCCCGGCCGCGCCGGGGGCCTGCCTGGTACCGCCGTTCCCAGGAAGACGGGACGACTGGCTGCCCGCCCCGTCCCGCCGCAAGCTGGAGACATGACGACGACACTGATCACAGGAGCGAACAAGGGCCTGGGCTACGAAACCGCAAGGCGGCTCATCGCCGCGGGCCACACCGTCTACATCGGCAGCCGCGACCCCGAGCGCGGCCGCCGCGCCGCCGCCGAGCTGGGCGCGCGGCCGGTCGTCCTCGACGTCACCGACGACGCGTCCGTCGAGGCCGCCGCGAAGGCGATCGAGGCCGACGGCGGCCTCGACGTGCTGGTCAACAACGCCGGGATCGAGGCCCGGCTGCCCGACAACGGCGTGCCCGGCGCCGCCGACGTCACCGCCGACCAGATGCGGACGGTCTTCGAGACCAACGTGTTCGGCGTGGTGCGCGTCACGCACGCGTTCCTGCCGCTGCTGCGCCGCTCGGAGGCGCCGGTCATCGTGAACGTGTCCAGCGGGCTCGCCTCGCTGGCGGGGGTCGCCGACCCGGCCTCGCCCGCGTACGCCTACCCGGGCGTCGCGTACCCGGCGTCCAAGACCGCGGTCAACATGGTCACCGTGCAGTTCGCGAAGGCGTTCCCGGAGATGCGGATCAACGCGGTCGAGCCCGGGTTCACCGCGACGGACCTGAACGGCCGCAGCGGCACGCAGACCGTCGAGGAGGGCGCCGAGATCATCGTCCGGATGGCGCAGGTCGCGCCGGACGGCCCGACCGGCGGCTACTTCGACGCCGAAGGCCGCCTCCCCTGGTGACCTACCCGGGAGTGTGGACGATCTCGCGCTGCCACTCGCCGCGCGGCTGGACGTGCAGGCGCCAGTAGTGCTCGGCGATGCGGTCGGGGTCGAAGAACGTCCCCGGGGCGACGGGGCCGTCCACGGTCACGCTCGCCGCGTGGACGCCGGACGGCCCGTACTCCTGGTCGAGCAGGGTCACCAGCGTCCGCACCCCGGCCTTGCCGAGCGAGAGGCTGACGTACTCCGGCTTCGGCTCGGGCATGCCGCCGGTGACGATGAACGTGCCGCTCCCGCGCCGCGCCATGTCCGGCGCGACGCGGGCGGCGGCCGTCAGCGCCCCGCCGACGTTGACCGCCCAGGCGTCCAGCTGCGCGCGGGCGGACAGCTCGCCGATCCGGTCCGGGCGGACGAGCGCCGCGTTGTAGACCACGGCGTCCGGGACGCCGAACTCGGCCGACGCCGCGTCCAGCGCGCCGCGCAGCGCCGTCTCGTCGGCGGCGTCGGCGGCCAGCTTGAGGACGGGCTCCGTCGCCTCCTGGATCTCGGCGAGCTTCCCCGGGTTGCGCCCGATGAGGGCGATCGGCATCCCCTCGCGGGCGAACCGCCGCGCTACGGCCGCGCCGATCCCCGGTCCTGCCCCGATGACCACTGCTCCCGGCATGTCGTCTCCCTTCGTCGGCCGCGACGCTAGGGCCTCACACCGGTGTCAAGGTCAAGCGCTAGTCGTCGATCTCGGCGAGGGCGGGCACGGCGCCCGCCTCGGCGCGCTCGCCCCGAGAGCGGACGTACCGCGACAGCCACCAGCTGAACCCGCTGAGCGCGACCAGCCCGACCGGCGCGATCCACACCATCGGGGACCCGGGCTCCCGCAGCGCCTTGCCGAGCCCGGTGTAGACGAGCGTCCCCGGGATGATCCCGGCGAAGGTGCCCGCGATGTAGGGCGCGAACCGGACGCCCGCGACGCCCGCGCCGTAGTTCACCACCCCGAACGGGAACAGCCCGACCATCCGCAGCACGAGCACCGACTCGAACGCGCGGCGCGACAGGTACGCGTCGAGCCGGGCGAGCCGCCCGGACCCGGCGTACCGGGCCACGGCCGGGCGCCCCAGCGCCCTGGCCAGCGCGAACGAGATCGCGGCGCCCGCGGTGGCGCCGACCAGGACCGACCCCACGCCGACGGCGACGCCGAACAGCGCCCCGGCGGACGCGTTCAGCACCGATCCGGGCACCAGCGCCGTGACCGCCAGGGCGTAGCAGACCGCGAACACGAGCGGCCCCCACCAGCCGAGCGAGTCGACCCAGGCGCTGACGTCGCCCCATACCGCGCCCCCGGCGATCGCCACGACCACGCCCACGCCGAGCAGGACCCCGCCGAGGACCAGCAGCTTCACGACGGCGGCCCGCGACACGGGCGGGCCCCCGCTCGGCTCCAGTTCCTGCGCGGTCTCGCCCGCGCCCGGCGGCGGCACGGGCGCGGCGGCGGGATGCGGGCTCATGTGTCTCCTGCCGGTGTGGATGGGTGTCCGATTCAGGCTACGAGGCGAACCTGAGAGAACACGACGGCCGCCTCCGCGGCCACCGCCGGACGCGAGATCGCCGTAGGGACCGACAAGCCGGCACATCTTGTCTACCATCCGGACTGCCGGGGATCGCGAGGCGAGGGCGGGTGCGTGGGGCAGTGGCCGACGAGCGGGTGCATCTGGCGAACGCCGACCGGCTCCGCCGGCGCTGCGAGTACGAGGCCGCCGAGGCCGAACTGGCCGCCGCTGCGGACGGGGCGGAGGGCGCGGACAGGGCCGCGGTCGAGCTGGCCTGGGGGCGGCTGGAGTTCGACCGGGACGACTTCTCCGCCGCGCTGGCCCGGCTCACCGAGGCGGCGGCGCTCGACCCCGCCTCGGAGCAGGCGATCGGCTGGCAGGTGGCCGCGCTGGAAGCGCTGTGCCGCTTCGACGAGGCGCGCAGGACCGCCGAGGACGGCCTGGCGCGCTTCCCGCACAGCGCGACGATCGGGGTGGCGCTGGCCCGGCTGCTGAACGTGCTGAAGTACCCCGACGAGGCACTGGCGCGGCTCGCCCACGTCCTGGACCGGTACCCGGACGACGAGAACGCCCTGGAATGGAAGATCGAGATCCTGGCCGGGCTGGGCCGCTACGCCGAGGCGGAGCGCGTCGCGGAGATCGCCCTGGCCCGTCACCCCGAGTCGCCCGGCATCAGCGAGAGCGTCGGCGACATCTACCGGAAGCAGCATCGCTTCGACGCCGCGCTCGACCGCTATGAGAAGGTCCTGGGCGCGCACCCCGACGACAGGGTGATGCTCTGCGAGCGCGTCAGGGTGCTGCGCCGCGCGGGCCGGTACGACGACGCGCGCTCGGCCGCCGATGAAGCCGCACGGCTCCTCCCCCGGTCGGCGAACGTCCTCGTCCACCGGAGCTACCTCGCCGAGGACGAGGGGCGCCTTACAGACGCGCTGGACGACGCCGACGCGGCACTCCGCCTCCAGGGGAACTGCCCCGACGCGCTGGAGCAGCGCATCGACATCCTCCGCAAGCTCCGCCGCTACGAGGAGGCCGAGGAGGCCGTCGAACGGGCCATCGGCGCGCATCCCCGGTCCGCGAACCTCCTCGCGGCGCTCGCCTGGCACTATCTCCTGCTCCGGCAGTACGAGAAGGCCCTCGCCATGGCGGAACGCGCCCTGGCCCTCCACCCCCGTCATGCGGGGGCCCTGGACGGCCGCGCCACCGCCCTGCGGAGCCTGCGCCGCTTCCCGGACGCGGAGGCCGCCATCGCCGAGGCGGTCGCGCTCGTGCCCTTCGCGCCCCGGCTCCGCGACGAATGGGGACTGCTCCTGGACGAGCAGGAGCGCTACGCCGAGGCGCTGGAGCAGTTCGAGAAGGCCCTGGAGGCGGATCCCCTCGATGACTTCGCGCTGAGCTGGCGGGTGACCGAGTTGCGGCGCCTGCGCCGCTACGAGGAGGCGGAGGAGGCGTCCCGGGCCGCGCTCGACAGCGTTCCCTCGGCGGGCAACCTCCTGGAGCGCGGAAGGCTGTACCGGGACCAGGAACGCTATCCGGAGGCGCTGGCGGATTTCCGCCGCGCGCTCGAACTCGATCCCGGCGAGGTCTGGGCGCACGTGTCGATCGTCGACTGCCTGCGGCGGTCGGCGCGGTTCGACGAGGCCGAGGAGGCCGCGGAGCAGGCGGTCGCCCGGTTCCCCAACGACCCCGCCCTGCGCCGCGAGTGCGGCTATCTCCACGTCTCCCAGGACATGGACGAGCGGGCGCTCCAGGAGTTCCGCAAAGCGGTCGAGCTGGATCCCGTCGACCCGTACTACCAGGTCGACGTCGGCTATGCGCTGCTCTGGCTCAACCGGTACCGCGAAGCGGAGTCGTTCCTGCGCGACGCCTTGCGGAAGAAGCCCGGCAACGCGCAGCTGATCCAGGCGCTCGCCGCCGTCCTGACGGCGCAGGACCGCCATGACGCGGCCTTCGACGAGCTGACCGGGGCGGAGCAGGGCGACGTCGGGATCATCACCGACCTGCGCATCTCCTCGCTCCGGCAGGCGAGGCGGTTCGAGGAGGCGGAGGCGCTCGCGCTCGACGCGGTGGGACGGCGGCCGGACATCGTGCGGCACCACCTCGAACTCGCGCAGGTCCATTCGGACCGGGGGCGCCATGCGGAAGCGGAGAGCGTGCTGCGGGACGCCCTGCACCGCTTCCCCCGGGACCCCGACATCCTGCAGGCGCTGCTCAACCTGCACAGGTGGCTCGGACGCTACGAGGACGCGCTCGGCGAATCGCAGTGCCTGCTGGAGTCCTCTCCCCGGTCCGTGACGGTCCTGTTGCAGCACGCCGACCTTCTCGACGACCTCGACCGGCAGGACGAGGCCGTCCGGACGATCCAGGACGCGATGCCGCTCCACCCGGGGAAGGCGCGGCTCCGCCAGCACCTGGCCTGGTCGCTCTATGACCGGGGCAAGTACGGCGACGCCCTGGCCGAGTTCGAACAGGCGTCGGCCACGGAACCCACCCGCGCCGCCTGCTACGGACGCGCGGCCGCGCTGTGCAGGCTGGATCGCCACGACGAGGCGATGTCCCTGCTCCGGGCCGAGGCCGCGTTCCGCCCGAACTACGCCCAGACCTGGGTGGAGTTGGCGGACGTGTACGAGGACCTGGGACGGTACGGCGAGGCGCTCACCGCGGCCGAGCAGGCCATCGGCGTGGACCCGTTCCACGTCGAGGCCCACGAGAAGCGGATCAGGGTCCTGCGGCTCCAGCAGAGGCCGAACGAGGCGGAGGCGGCCGCGAACGAGGCCCTGACGCGCATGCCGCGGAACGCCGCCCTCGTCATCGCGCGGGGCAGGGTCCTCGACGACCGGAACGAGTACGCCGAGGCGCTGGAGGACTTCGACCGCGCGCTGGAGCTGCTCCCCCTCTTCAACGTCGCCGTCATCGCGAGATCGTCCACGCTGCGGTCGCTGCGGCGCTTCTCCGAGGCCGAGCGGACGGTCTCGGCCGCCGCCGAGCGCTACCCGCGCAACGCCTCGCTGCGCATGGAGCTCGGCTGGATCCACCGCGACCAGGGCCGCGCGGCGGAGGCGCGCCGGGTGTTCGAGAGCCTGCGCGACGAGGCCACGAGCCCCGGCCGGCGGGCCGAGGCGTGCGCCGGCCTGGGCTGGGCGGCGTTCACCAGCGACGACCACGCGGCGGCGGAGCGGCACTTCCGCGCCGCGTGCGAGGCCGGCGCGGGACCCGGCGACTGGCAGGTGGGGCTGGCCTGGACGCTGGCCGGCCGGCCAGACCGGGCGCGCTGGGACGAGGCCGAGCGGCTCTGCCTGGACCTCCTGCAGAGACGCCCGGGGCACCTGATGGCCCACACCTGCCTGGGCGTCCTCTACTACCGGCGCGAGGAGTACGCGGCCGCCGAACACCATTTGAAGCGGACGATCGAACTCGACCCGTACGACGGCGGCTACGTCGATCTGGCCTCCCTGTACGTCCACCTGGGGCGGTTCGAGGAGGCGGAGGAGATGCTCGGTAAGGCCCTGGAGCGGGACGCCTACGACGCGCAGGCGCACATCGAGTACGGGAACCTGTGCCTGCAGTGCGAGTCGGACGAGGCGGAGGCCGACGCGCGGGCCCGGCAGGCCGTCCGGCACTTCCGGCAGGCGCTGACGCTCAGCCCCGCGAGCGGCCCGGCCGCGATCGGGCTGGCGATCGGGCTGGCCCGCTCGCCGGGCGACCTCCTCGCCGCCGAGCGCGTGCTGCGGGACGCGGTGGAGCGCGCCGGGAACGGCCCGTCGCGTCCGAAGCTGCTGCTGGCGCTGGCCCGGCTCCTGGTGGAGCGGGGCGACGCGACGCAGCGTCCCGAGCTGTACCGGGAGGCGGTGACCACGGCGCAGGAGGCGATCGAGCGGGCCTCGGGGGAGGCGGAGGCCTACTTCGTCGCGGGGGTCGCCACGTACAAGACCGCGGCGGCGGGCGCCGAGGTGCGGACCCGCCCGTTCTACCGCCGGCGCGCCGTCCGGTACCTCAAGGAATGCGTCCGGCGCGACGCGGGGCACGTGGAGGGGCGCCGGCTGCTGCTGCTCGCCGAGGAGAGCGCGCGGACCGCCCGCGGCGGGGCCGCGGGCAGCGCGATCCTCATGACCATCGCGACGTCGCTGCTCGCCGCCCTGTGGATCGGGTTCTTCCTGTCGAACCGGATCAGCTCGACGGTCCTCGCCACCCTCACCCCGGTGCTGGTCGGCCTGGTGGCGCTGGGATTCGTGCTGCCGCTGCTCGTCCGGCTCAAGCTGCCCGGCGGCGTGGAGGCGGACCTGTCGGCGAGCCTGCAGCAGGTGTCGTCCGGCCCCACGGGGGACGTGAGCATCGGCCCCGGCCGGTTCGGCGGGCAGGGCGCCGACACCATGAGCATGGCCCCGTTCGTCTCCGGTCCGAGCGGCCAGCTGCCGCGCCTGGAATCGGAGCGCTAGCGGGCCTTCACACCGGATCGGCCGGGTTCGCGGGGATAGGCTCCGTCCGTGGACGGAGCCAACGAGATGCGTCAGGTGTTCGAGGGCGCGGGGCTGTCCGCTCCGCCCGTCCCGCCGGACCTGGAGCCCCGCGTGCGGCGGCGGGGCGAGTGGCTGTACGCCACCCGCGGGATCGACCCGATGGCGATGTACATGTTCCGGGACCACGTCACCGAAGCGATGAGCCGCCGCGTCGGCGACTACATGGCCGTGTGCCACGCGGGCCACGGGGTGAACTCGTACTGCGTCAACTACCACCTGGTCTGGGGGCCGGTCGCGATCTTCGCCCAGACCGGCTGGGGCGGCGTCTACATGGACCGGGAGCGCTCGGCGGCCGACGTCCGGGACCTGCTCGCGCAGTGCGGCGACGTCCTCGCCGCGGCCGCCGCGGCGCGTCCGGCCCTCGAACGGTCCGGGCGGCGGCTCGTCGTCGCCGAGAGCCGCATCCGGGGGCGCGCGACCTACGGCTGGCTGGACGAGGACGGCCGGTACACCACCGTGGAGGACACGCGGAAGGCGCTGTCCGGCGCCGCCGCCCTCCTCCGATCGCCGGCCTAGCGGTCCTTGCGGGCGACGGCCGTCCAGCCCGCGCCGGTGACGTACTCGCCGCCGGCGGGGCGCCACTCGTGCAGCGGGACGACGCCGGGCTCCAGGATCGTCAGGCCGTCCAGCAGCCCCGCCACCTGGTCGCGCGTCCGGGCGATCAGGGCCGCGTTCGCCGACTGCGAGCGGTAGGTCGCCCCGACGTTCACGTTGCGCCGCTCCTCCACCGCCGCGTGCGACAGGATCACGTGGCTGCCGGGCGGCACCGCCTCGGCGAACCGCCGGACGATCCCCGCCGGGTCCCGCTCGTCCGGGACGAAGTGCAGGACCGCGACGAACAGCACGCACACCGGCCGCCCGAAGTCGATCAGCGCGCGCACCTGCGGGTCGCCCAGCACCGCTTCGGGATCCCGCAGGTCGGCCTGGACGACGGCGGTCCGGTCGTCGGCGTCGACCAGCGCCCGCGCGTGCACCGCCACCAGCGGATCGTTGTCGACGTAGGCGACCCGCGCGCCGGGCCGCACCGCGCGGGCGACCTCGTGCACGTTGCCCTGCGTCGGCAGCCCGGTGCCGAGATCGAGGAACTGGTCGATCCCGGCCTCGGCGACGAACCGCACCGCCCGCTGCAGGAACGCCCGGTTCGCCCGCGCGACGCCCTCGACCGTGGGCAGCGCCCGGACGACCTCCTGCGCCGCGACGCGGTCGCACTCGTAGTTGTCCTTGCCCCCAAGGAAGTAGTCGTACATGCGCGCCACGCTCGGCGTGGTCATGTCCACCCCGGCCGCGGGCGGGACCTTCGCGGAGCCCTCCATCGCGCACCCCTTTCCAGCCGAATTCTCGGCGATCACCGCCATTCTCCGGCATTTCGCTCTAAAGGCCCTCATTCCGTCCGGGGCGGCCGGCGGCCCCGGCCGCCCCGGAGCGGACTCCCGTCAGTGGTAGGCGTGCTCGGCCGCCGGGAAGGCGCCGCTCACGACCTCCTCCGCGAAGGTACGGGCCGCCTCGTCCAGCGTGTCGCGAAGGCCCGAGTACTTCTTGACGAACCGGGGCAGCCGTCCCGGCGTGAGGCCCATCGCGTCCGTCCAGACGAGGACCTGCGCGTCGCAGTTCGGGCCCGCGCCGATGCCGACGGTGGGGATGTCCAGCGCGGCGGTGATCTCGGTCGCGACCTCCTCCGGCACCGCTTCGAGCACGACCGCGAAGGCGCCCGCGTCCTGCACGGCGCGGGCGTCCCGGACGAGCCGCCGCGCCGCCGTCTCGCCGCGGCCCTGCACCCGGTACCCGCCGAACGCGTTCACCGACTGCGGCGTCAGCCCGAGGTGGCCCATGATCGGGATCCCGGCCGACACCATGAGGTCGATCTGGCGGGCGCTGCGCTCCCCGCCCTCCAGCTTGACCGCGCCGACCCCGGCCTCCTTGACCAGCCGGGTCGCGCTGCGGAGGGCCTGCTCCGGGCCCGCCTGGTAGGTGCCGAACGGCAGGTCCCCGACGATCAGCGCCCGCTCGGTGCCGCGGACGACGGCCGCGGACAGGACGAGGATCTCCTCCAGCGTGACCGGCACGGTCGAGTCGTAGCCGAGGTGGCACGCGCCCATCGTGTCGCCGACCAGGATCACCGGGATCCCGGCCTGGTCGAAGACGGACGCGGTCATCGCGTCGTAGGCGGTGAGCATCGGCCATCTCTCGCCGCGCTCCTTCGCGGCGGCGATGTCCCGTACGGTGATCCGGCGGGAGAACTCACCCCCGTAGAGGGACGTGCGGCGCTCTGCGGGCTCCTGCTTTCGGGCATGCGAAATACGCGTCATGACGACGGCTCCCGTTGCTCATCTCGAAGCGCCCTGACGGCGTCTCCGGACTCGCGCCCATCCTGACACGCCCCCGCCCGCGGATCGAGCCCCGCCCGCCGACTCCGTTGAGTCACGACATGACGCCCTTATGCCGACATGCCGTGACGCGCGGATGTGGATGTTCCCTCTGGCTGGGTACGCCGTGCGTAAGGACGCGATATGCGTACGGAGGACAGCATCATGCCTATGACGACCAGGACCGGCCGGGTCAAGAAGGGCGAGCTGCCCAGCACCATCCAGCGTTCGGACGCCAAGGCGCAGCGCACGTTCGCGGAGGCGCACGACTCGGCCGCCAAGGAGTACGGGAGCGGGCAGCGGGCCTACCGCGTCGCCTACTCCGCGCTCAAGCACACGCACGAGAAGATCGGCGACCACTGGGCGCCGAAGCCCCGGGGCGCGAAGGGCCCGTCCGACCGGCAGGCCGCGGGCGGCGTCAGGACCTCCCGGAAGACCGCGGGCGGGGTGGACGCCAACGCGTCGAAGCAGCACCTGTACGACGTCGCCAAGCGGCTGGACGTCTCGGGCCGCTCCACGATGAGCAAGAAGCAGCTCGTCAAGGCCATCGAGAAGGCCAACACCCGCAAGACCGCCAAGGCGCGGTCCTGACGCCGGAATGCGGCGTGTCGCCCTTGTCCCGCGCCGGATAAGGGCGACACGCCACGACTCGGGGGCTAGTCGGTGCCGGACTCCATGGCGGCGGCGTCGAGGAGCTCCTCGCCGGTGGTCGTCTCGCCGCGCGAGGCGATCGCCTGGGCGCCGCCGGCGGACATCGCGCCGATCAGCCCCGTCGAGGCGGCCTGCGCGGCGCCGATCAGCGCCGGGTGGGCGTCCCCGACCATGCCGAGCCCCGCGTACTGCTCCAGGCGGGCGCGGGAGTCGGCGATGTCGAGGTTGCGCATGGTGAGCTGGCCGATGCGGTCGACGGGCCCGAACGCGGAGTCCTCGGTGCGCTCCATGGACAGCTTGTCCGGGTGGTAGCTGAACGACGGGCCGGACGTGTCGAGGATCGAGTAGTCCTCGCCGCGCCGCAGCCGCAGCGTCACCTCGCCGGTGACGGCGGTGCCGACCCAGCGCTGCAGCGACTCGCGGAGCATCAGGGCCTGCGGGTCCAGCCAGCGGCCCTCGTACATCAGCCGGCCGAGGCGGCGGCCCTCGCTCTGGTACGTGGCGAGGGTGTCCTCGTTGTGGATGGCGTTGACGAGCCGCTCGTACGCGGCGTGCAGCAGCGCCATGCCGGGCGCCTCGTAGATGCCGCGGCTCTTGGCCTCGATGACCCGGTTCTCGATCTGGTCGGACATGCCCATGCCGTGCCGGCCGCCGATGGCGTTGGCCTCCAGCACCAGGTCGACGGCGGTGGTGAACTCCTTGCCGTTGATCGTCACGGGGCGGCCCTGCTCGAAGCCGACGGTGACGTCCTCGGTGAGGATCTCGACCTCGGGGTCCCAGAACCGGACGCCCATGATCGGGTCGACGATCTCGATGCCCGCGTCGAGGTGCTCCAGGGCCTTGGCCTCGTGGGTCGCGCCCCAGATGTTGGCGTCGGTGGAGTACGCCTTCTCGGTGCTGTCGCGGTAGGGCAGGCCGCGTTCGAGCAGCCACTGCGACATCTCCGTCCGGCCGCCGAGCTCGCCGACGAAGTCGGCGTCCAGCCACGGCTTGTAGATGCGCAGGGACGGGTTGGCGAGCAGGCCGTAGCGGTAGAACCGCTCGATGTCGTTGCCCTTGTAGGTGGAGCCGTCGCCCCAGATCTGCACGTCGTCCTCGAGCATCGCGCGGACCAGCAGGGTGCCGGTGACGGCGCGGCCGAGGGGGGTGGTGTTGAAGTAGGCGCGGCCGGCCGAGCGGATGTGGAACGCTCCGCACGCCAGGGCCGCGAGCCCCTCCTCCACCAGGGCCTCCCGGCAGTCGACCAGCCGGGCGACCTCCGCCCCGTAGGCGGTGGCGCGGCCCGGCACCGAGGCGATGTCGGGCTCGTCGTACTGGCCGATGTCGGCGGTATAGGTGCAGGGCACGGCGCCCTTCTCGCGCATCCACGCGACCGCTACCGAGGTGTCGAGGCCGCCGGAGAAGGCGATCCCGACGCGCTGGCCGACAGGCAGAGAGGTGAGCACCTTGGACATGAGTAGAAGTATGCACGCCAATGCATGATCATGCAACACGGCGGATGGTGATCCAGCGCACTGCGGCACGCGGAAGGCCGCCCGCCCTGGTGGACGGACGGCCTTAACGGCGGTGTTGACGACGGTCCGGACGGCCCGGACGGCGGCCTGGACGACGGGCTGGACGGCGGCCTGGACGACGGGCCTTTCCGAGGTGCGGGACGTCAGCCGGTGACGGTGGCCAGGTACGCCTCGGTCTTCGCGGGGTCGAGCAGCCAGTTCGAGAAATCGCTCGGGTTGGCGTAGCCGTAGGCGAACCGGTACGCGACCGCCTCGTTCTGCGCCGCGATCGCCAGCACCTTCTGGACGTGCTCCGGCAGCGGCCCCAGCATCATGTTGGTGTAGGCGGTCGGGTGCTTGGCGTACTCCCAGTAGGCGTCGAACGTCCGCTGCATCCACGCCGCGTCGAACGGGCGGTCGGCGTTGCGCAGGATCTCCTGGAAGTAGATCTCGGCGCAGCGCGCGGCGTTGTTGGCGCCCTGGCCCGTCACCGGGTCGTTCGCCACCACCACGTCGCCCATCCCGAGGACGAGCGCGGAGTCCGACAGCCGCCCGACAGGGCGCCGCACGACCGGCGCGTACCCCCCGTACAGCGTGCAGCGGGCGTCGGTGGGCTCGGCGTTGACGGTCCGCTCGTACTCCCACGGCGCGTACTGCCGCATCAGTTCGAGGGTGCGGGCGAAGTGCCCGGCGGGGTCCGGACGGTCGTCCCACACGTCGAACGGGCCGCCGGGGACGGCCTCCCAGAGCAGGATGTCGCAGGGCCCGGTGTTGGTGTAGCCGGGCATGAAGAACAGCTCCCCGACCCCGGGCGTCGCGGTGATCCGCACGTGCGGCTCGGGGTGGTCCGGCCACGGCGTCATCCCGTGCAGGTAGATGCACGACAGCTTGCGCTGCGGACGGTCGTACGGCGACCGGCTCGCGTCGCGGTCGAACAGGTCCACCAGCTCGCCCTTGCCCGCCGCGATGAGCGTCAGGTCGTACAGGGCGGAGAGCCCTTCCAGGTCGGACGTCATCACGCTGTGGTAGACGACGTTGCCGCCGCGCTCCTCGAACAGCTCCAGCCAGCCCGCCATCTTGACCCGCTGGTCCACCGACTGCGCGTAGTCGTCCCAGCGGCCGAGGGTCTGGAACGCGCGGGTGCCGGGCGGCGCCGCCACCGTGACCCGCTGCGCGACGATCTTCGGCGCCCGGTCCTCCCACAGGTTCAGCCCATGGTCGCGCTCGATCCGCAGCTGCGGCCAGAACACGCACTGCGTCGACATGATCCGGCCGGTGCGGATCTCGTCCGGCGTCCGCGCCGACATCACGGTGACCTCGTAGCCCGCCGACTGGAGGCTCAGGGCCAGCTGCAGGCCGGCCTGCCCCGCTCCGACGATCAAGATCCTTCGCAACGCTTCCTCCTTGTGCGGGGCGTCATGGATGCGGGGCGGCCCGGCACGCCCTGCCCGGAGGCGCCGGCGCGGCCGGGGCCGGGGTCAGCGGGCCGCGGCGGTCCCGCGTCCCGCGGTCCGGTCGAGGGTGTGGCCGAGCGCCGCCGTCAGCGTCCCGACGACCGAGCCGCGGTCGCGGGCGTCGCACGCGACGACCGGGACGCCCGGGTCCAGCCGGAGCGCCTCGGCGACCTGCTCCAGCGTGTGCGTCTGCCGCCCGTCGAACAGGTTCACCGCCACGATGAACGGCACGTCGGAGTCGTTCTCGAAGTAGTTGACGGCCGGGAACGACACGTCCAGCCGGCGCGTGTCCACCAGGACCAGCGCGCCGCTCGCGCCGCGGCACAGGTCGTCCCACATCGGCCAGAACCGCGGCTGGCCCGGCGTCCCGAACAGGTACAGCACCAGGTCGGAGGCCAGGGTGACGCGGCCGAAGTCCATCGCGACCGTCGTGGTCGTCTTGCCGCCCGCGTCGGCGAGCGGGTCCACGGTCCGGGCCGCCTGCGTCATCCACGCCTCGGTGTTCACCGCCGGGATCTCCGAGATCGCCTCCACCAGCGTGGTCTTGCCGACGCCGAACCCGCCCGCGACGACGATCTTGACCGAGGTGCGGGGCGCCGCCGGACGCGCGCCCGGAGACCGGCGCCCGTCCTCCGGCCCCTGCCCCGGGTCAGGCGAGCTCGCGTAGACCATCGATCACTCTCTCCAGGACGTGCGGGTCGTACGGCGAGGCGCCCTCCGCGGCGATCACGATCCGGTCGCCCGCGGCCAGGTCGGCGAGCAGGACGCGGGTGACCCCGAGCGACACCCCGCAGTGCGCGGACAGTTCGGCGACCGACTCGGCGGCGGTGTGCGCGCGCTCGTACAGCGCCCGCGCCTCGGGCAGCAGCCGCTCGGCGAACGCCGCGTCGTAGCCCGCGCCGGACACCACGGTGTGCACGAACAGGTGCCGCCTGCCCCGGGTCCGCCCGCCGGTCAGCACGTACGGCCGCACCCACGGATTGGCCGTCATGTCCCTCCTCCCCGCAGGCCCGGACGGACCGGGCCCACCGGACGCACCGGCCGGGGCGCGGCGCCCGCGGCGCCCGTCACGGCATCGCCTGTTCGGTCATGCGGCGCAGATCGTCGCGCATCTGCGGGGTCAGCACGTGCCCGGCGCCGTGCACGAACTTCGTCATCTCGTGGGCGACCGCGCCGAGGTTCGCGCCCTCGCCGACCAGCACGACCAGCCCGGCGAGCTGCCCGATCCCCATGAACAGCAGGTGCCCGGACGCGAACTTCAGCATCACCTGGTCGCAGCCGCCGGCGCCGACGTGCTTGGCGATGTTGTTGCCCAGGCTGATCATCCCGCTGGTCAGCGCGGCCATCGGGTCGACGAACTCCGACGGCATCGGGCCCGACTCGACGAGCGCCAGCCCGTCCGACGAGACGATCAGCGCGAACGTCACGCCGGGGGTGGACGAGGCGAACTGCCGCAGCAGCCACCCGAAGTCCTGGGGGCCGCTGGGGCCCGTGGAGGCGATGCTCACTGCCGTCCTTCCTCCAGGTCGTGCGCGGCTTTCGGAGCCTCATCAGGGGCGTCGGCCGCCTCGGCCGGCGCGGTGTCGCCGGGCGCGGACTCATCGCCCGGCGTGGGCGCGTCGGCCGGCGCGTCCGCCTCGGCCGGCGCGTCGGGCAGGCGCGTGCCCGCGGTGAAGGCGGCCAGGTCGTCGGCGAAGGACGACCCGGGCGCGGCGTCCGCGGCGGGCGCGTCCGTGACCGGCGGGTCCGGC
>NZ_JBEYYT010000005.1:0-69333 GCF_040645715.1 Spirillospora sp. NPDC046719
GCCCGCGAGCCGGTCCGGCGGGGGGCGGGGTCACTGCGGCCGACTCTGCCGCTCCGGGTCGCACATCTTCCAGGTCCCGCCCTCTTTGCGCAGGTAGAGCGTTGCGGGCTGCTGCGAGGGGCGCGTCAGCCGCACCCGGGCCACGTCACCGGAGATCTTGATGTCGGACGTCTTCACCGGCCGTTCGTAACGGGAGCCGAGGCCGTGGTCGGTCGTGGAGGCCCCGGACTCGACCGCGCTCTGCTCCTCCTCGGCGCACATCAGGCCGAGCGCCGTGGCCGAGTCCTCCCGGTCGACCGCGTGCGCGAAGTCCGTCACCGCGCCGCTGACCCGCCTCTCGTCCCGGTGCGTCCACCAGTGGACGCCGTAGACGGCGGCTCCGGCGAACACCGCGAGCGCGGTGAGCGCTCCGGCGAGCAGGACGAACCGGCGGCGCCGCCGGCCGTGCGGAGGCGGGAGCGGCGGGCCCGGGTACTGGATCTGTTCGTACATCGCGGATCAGCTCCTCTGGCTCTTGAGCAGCGCGTCGATGAGTTCCTGGAGTTCGGTTTCGGCCTTCTGCCGGAGCTGGGCCTGCTGCTGCCGCCACGCGGGCGAGGTACCGGAGGTGAGCGCCGCGCTTCCCGAGCCCTTGGAGAGGTTCGCCGAGCCGGAGAGCCATTGGCCGTTGGCGGGCGAGTTCGCGACGATGTACATGTTGCCGGGAGTCAGTTTCAGGAAGTCGCGCATGGAGACGAGCCGCCGCAGCGGGACGATGTGGTCCATGTGCGTGCTGTTGACCACCCGCCCGCTCGAAGGCGGGTACGCGGGGTCCGGCGTCCCCGCCTTCGGCGCCTGCACCCCTTGCAGGTAGGCGGTCTTGGGGAACGTGGGGCGCGTCTGGTCGAGCGCCTTGTACACGCTGTAGACGGACGGCGGGAGCTTGGCGGGCCGCCGGTCGACCCGCTTGGTCATCCCGGCCTTTCCCTGCCCGTACTTGAGGTAGTCGTAGGTCTTGGCGTTCCAGCGCGTGGCGGCCCGCTTCTCCGCGTCGGTCACCTTCTTGAGCGCCGTCTCGATCTTGGTGACGTCGTCCGCCGACGGGCTCATGATGGTCGACTTCGGATACCTGGCCTGCATCTGGTCGAGACTCCGCTCGCAGGCCATGAGCCGCGAGAGGGCGCGGTTCTGTTCGCTTCTCAAGGTGGCCGCCTCGGAGTCGTAGGCGGCGGCCGCCGCGCTGTAGGGGCCGGTGTGGGGACGGGCGTTGTGCTCTCGGATGCGCGCCTGGATCGCCTGGAGTTCGGCGACCGGGCCGGCGCACAGTTCCTGGTAGGCGGGGTCGGCCAGCGCCTGCGACGACCCCGTGGCCGTCAGGAGGGCGGCCAGGGGCAGGGTGGCCAGGAGTCCGGCGATCCGCCGTGGAGTCCGCATCATGCTTCCTCGTCCTGTGGGGCAACCATACTCATATAGACGCCAGTGTCTATATGAAGGTTCGACCCCCTCGATGAACATCCGGTGACGCAGCCGCCCGGATCAGGTGGACGATGAGCAGCCCGAGCGAGGGGCATGCGTTGAGAGGGACGGCCGGCGGCGCGGCCGGTTTCGAGCGCTGCACCGAGGGGCCGATGAATAGGAGAACCGCGTGCCGCGATGGGCGCCCGGGGTCGTCTTGCCGAGTCGCGACCTCAGATCATGAGGGGGTATCGCCGCTTTCACCGACGTCTTCTCGGCTCAACTCCTCAAGGCGACGCGCCGACTCGGCCCCGAGGGGCAGGCCATCCACACCCAGGTGCCTTCGCGCTCTCGGTGAGACCGTCATCGGCGCTGTCCAACCTTGATGCACATGGACGATCCGGCTCGGAACGGGGGTCACCGGATAGGCGTGAATTCCGTGTGCCCAGTTGATGAGGAGTCCCTCTGTACCGTCGAGATCGGTCATCACGAGCGACACCGGTAGCCCCTGTTCGCTCCACGTGTTCCAGACCGCCCACCCTTCCGGGCGCGGATCCACGTTGAGCCGCTGACAGGCCGTCTCGTAATCGTCGTCCATCCCGAACGGCATGGCGCCCGGACGCAGCATGACGACTCCCACCAAACGCATCCTCGGCCGACCGGCCTCCTCGTCCAGGCAGCCGTCACCTTGGTAGTGGTAGTGCCAAAGCGTCCGCGCCAACTCGTTCACGGCCCTGCGGAGTCCGGTCGTCTCCTCGACTGCCTCACCGTAGGTGAGCCACCCCTCGCCGGCGGCCGCTTCGACCACCGCGCGGCAACGAGCCTCGATCTCACGCAGGTAATCGGATTCGCTCATCTCGGGACCAGCCACGGCGTCAGCCTGGCACGGCGATTCCACGCGGGCCACAGTGCGAGGTGGCGGGGGTTCGGGGTGCGGTGAGTTTTCGGTAGGTCGGCGGTCTGAGTTTGCGAGTGATCGAGCGGTGGGCGCTGAGGGGTGACGAGCTCGTGCAGCGCCCCGTCCCGGCGTGGAAGAAGTGCTTGGAGGCATCGGATGCGGAAGTTGATTCTGGGCTTTTACGTCTCGCTCGACGGTAAGAGCGCTGACGGGGACAACGGGATCCGGGACGTCATGATGAGCATCGACGACCCCGAGCAGGAGGAGTACTTCGTCCGCCGGCTGTGGGAGGCCGGGGCCTTCCTCATGGGCCGCAACACCTACGAGATCATGGCCGGGTACTGGCCGGGCTCCGACCACCCGTCCGCAAGGGCCATGAACGAGATCCCCAAGGTCGTGTTCTCCCGCACGCTGGAATCGGCCGACGACTGGCCCGAGACCCGGATCGCCGGCGGCGACACGGCCGAGGAGATCGCCAAGCTCAAGGCCGAGCCCGGCAAGGACCTCGTCGCCGCCGGCGGCACCCGGTTCATGCATTCCCTGATCAAGCTCGGCGTCGTCGACGAATACCGGCTGTGGGTGCTGCCCGCCGCCACCGGCAGGGGCGCGCCGCTGTTCCCCGAGCTGGATCAGCCCGTGAACCTGCGCTTGGTGAAGAGCACGGCCTTCCCGTCCGGGATCCTGGAACTGGTGTACGTGCCGGCCGACGCGTAGCGGGCGGTTCGGCGCGGTCAGAGGTTGTGGCGGAGGAGGAGGTCGTCGGGGAAGGGGGCGAGGTAGGTCTGCTCGGCGATGTAGGCGAGATGTTCGCCTTTGGCGTGGTGACGCAGCAGGGCGATGGGGACGCTCAGTGGCGCCTGCCCTCTCCGGTAGGAGTCGATGGCGGTGAGGATGTCGTGGCGGCGCGCGGGGTCGAGGTCGTCGGTGATGAAGCCGAGGATGTGATGGAGCGCGTTGGTGTGGCGGCCGCGTCCGGCGCGGATGGCGAGGGTGGCGGTGAACGCGTGGCGGTAGTCGCGTTCCAGTTCGTCCTGGGGGCGTTCGCCCGCGCGGGCGACGATGCGTCCGGTCTCGCGGTAACCGTCGGGGGCGTGGGCGAGCAGCTGGAACTTGTGCCTGCTGTGGAAGGCGACCAGGTCGCGCGGGCGCCAGTCGCCGGCGAAGAGCTCCCGCAGCCGAGCCTGAGCGAAGACCTGTTCGATGAAATGCTCGCGCAACACGGGATCGTTGAGCCGGCCGTCCTCCTCGGTGGGCAGGTCGGGGTAGGCGTCCAGGAGCAGCGCGGCGAACACGCCGCGGCCCTTCCGGTCGACCGGCTGCCCGTCGGTGCGCTCGTCCGGCCCCCCGGCGGCGTACCGGGGCAGGTTGGACAGGCCGCAGCTGGGAGAGCGGGACTTCAGGATGTATCCGTCGACGCCGTCCAGGTCGGGGAGGCGGCGCTCGGCGAGGGCGGTCATGGCCGCGGTGTGGTCGGACGCGCCGTCCTTGGTGACGATGTGCCCGTCGGTGCGCAGCCGCATAGCGGGCCGGGGCGCCGCGAGCCCGATCTCCATCTCCGGGCAGACCGGCACCCAGTCGACGTGCCGCGACAGCATTCCGGTGAGGAACCGGTTCCGGCTGTGGCCGCCGTTGTAGCGGACGGGCGCGCCGAGCAGGCAACTGGACACCGCCAGCCGCGGCCGGGGGTGCCCCGTCGGTGTGGTCACGCAAAGTGAGA
Organism: Spirillospora sp. NPDC046719; assembly: GCF_040645715.1. NCBI lineage: Bacteria > Bacillati > Actinomycetota > Actinomycetes > Streptosporangiales > Thermomonosporaceae > Spirillospora > Spirillospora sp. NPDC046719. The sequence continues at coordinate 4,050 of NZ_JBEYYT010000005.1, forward strand.
TGCCCGCGATGCGCTGGGACAACCGCCTGGCGCAGCCCCCATCGGGCCGGGCGGTCACCGGCGCCGTTCATCCGGGCCGCCCCGGGGAAGCACGCTCGTATGAACCGGGGACGGCGGCAAGAGCCTTCGGCGGCCACGCGATGGAAGACCTACGGCGCCACGACCGCGGCGGTGACGGCGGCCGCCGTGCTCGGTGCCACGGCGGTCGACACCGGTGACGGCTGGTACCGGTCGTTGTCCAAGCCGCCGTGGCAGCCGCCGTCGTGGGCGTTCGGCGCGGTGTGGACGCCGCTGTACGCGTCGATCGCCTGGGCCGCCGGACGCGCCCTGCTCAGGGCGCGCGGGGCGGAACGCCGGGCCCTGGCCGCCAGCGTCGGGACGAACCTGGCCCTGAACGCCGCCTGGAACCATCTGTTCTTCGCCCTCCGCAGTCCGAAGGCGGGCGTGGCGGGGACGGTCCTGCTGGACGTCAGCAACGCCGAGCTGCTTCGGCGCGCCGCGCGCGTCGACACCGCGGCGGCCATCGCGCTGGCGCCGTACGCGGCCTGGTGCGGTTTCGCCACCGCGCTGAACGCCGACATAGCCGTCCGCAACCGGCGAGGCGCGGCCACGGGCTGACGCGGCAGCCGAATCTTTGCCGCGCGTTCACGCCGGGACGCCGACCTGTCGCGGGCGCGGAGCCGAGGATTGCGGTGATGAGCACATCGATCATGCTGTTCACCCGTGATCTCCGGGTGCGCGACAATCCGGCGCTGGCGGCCGCATGCCGGGCGGAGCGGGTCGTCCCGCTCTTCGTCTTCGACGACGTGCTGCTCGGCGGGGCGTTCGCCGCGCCCAACCGCGTCCGGTTCCTCCTCGACAGCCTTGCCGACCTGCGCGCATCACTCCGGGAGATGGGGGGCGACCTGGTGGTGCGGCGCGGTGACCCGGTCACGGAGGTCGCCCGGCTGGCGGAGCGGACGCACGCGACGGCGCTGTTCCTGGCCGACGAGCGGTCCGCCTACGGAACGCGGCGTCTCGACGGGCTCCGCGGCCTCGGGCTCGAGGTGTCCGCTCATCCGGGCATCACCGTGGTCCCGCCCGGGGACCTCACCCCCGCGAGCGGCGACCACTACCGGGTGTTCACCCCGTACTGGAGGGCCTGGGACACCGCCCGCCGCAGGCCGGTCGCGAAGACGCCAAGGAAGATCGCACTGCCGTCCGGGCTCCGACCCGGGGCGCTCCCGGACCTGGCCGACCTGGTGCCCGGCACGCCGTCCCCTGACCTGGCGGACGGCGGGGAGCGGGCCGGCCGCCGCCGGATGGAGACCTGGCTGCGCGAGGCCGCCGCCGACTACGACCGCGTCCACGACGACCTCGCCGCCGACCGCACGTCCCGGCTCAGCCCGTACCTGAAGTTCGGCTGCGTCTCGCCGCTTGAGGCGGCGAAGGCGGGCCCGGAAGGGTTCCGGCGCCAGCTCGCCTGGCGCGACTTCCACCACCAGGTCGCCGCCGCCTTCCCAGCGCTCCCCCGGGCTGACTACCGGCCCCGCGGGCGCCGCTGGAACCTGGACGAGGACGCCTTGGCCGCCTGGTGCGAGGGCATGACCGGCATCCCGATCGTCGACGCGGGGATGCGGCAGTTGCACGCCGAGGGGTTCATGCACAACCGCGCCCGGCTGATCACAGCGTCGTTCCTGACCCGGAACCTCGACATCGACTGGCGGCATGGGCTGCGCCATTTCAACGACTGGCTGCTGGACGGCGACGTCGCCGACAACGCCGGGAACTGGCAGTGGGTGGCGGGGACCGGCAACAACACCCGCCCCAGCCAGGTCATGAAACCGCTGCGCCAGGCGTTCCGTTTCGACCGCGGCGGCGACTACGTCCGCAGGTACGTGCCCGAACTCGCCGAGATCGAGGGGTCGCGCGTCCACCGCCCCTGGTCCCTGCCCGCCGACCGCCGTCACGCGCTCGGCTATCCGCCGCCGATCATCGATCCCGAATGATCCCGCCCTCAAGTGGCCGGTCGTCGTCCTATTGCCGCCGCGTTACCGTGCCCGGCCGGATTCCGGAGGCGGGCGCCCGCTTGTCGGCAGGACGAGCGGAAAGATCCTCGGGCGGGGCGGCCGATGGACACCCGGGACGATCGCCCGCCCGGGGCCGAGCGCACTTGTCCGGCTCGATGCACGGATGTGGAGTTGATGGTGGGGCCTGGGAATCGGCGGCGAGAGGGCACGCGGCGGGGACCGGACGGGTTCGCCGTCGCCGGAGCCGGCTTCCTGGCGTCGATGGTGGCCGCGCAGGTGACGTCCGGGGTCGGTGCAGAGCCGGTGCGGTGGATCAACCCGGTGGTGGGTGCGCTCGCAGCGGCGGCCGGTTGTTTCGCCGCTTCGCGGCGGGGCGCCGTGCGGGCGGCCGGCGCGGTGGCGACCGCGATGGCGTTGGGGCACACCGTGGAACGGATCGGTGTGCGGACGCGGCTGCCGTTCGGGCGGTACACCTACACGCCGGTGCTGCGGCCGCAGGTGGGCGGTGTCCCCGTGGCGGTCGCGGTGGCGTGGTCCGGGATGGGGCTGGCGGCGCACTCGGTCGCGGCCGTTCTGGTTCCGGACCGGCGGCCGGTGCGCCGGATGGCGGTCGGAGCATTGGCGTTCGCGGTGGTGTTCGAGCCGAGCGATCCGGTCGTGGCGATGACGGGCGGGACGGCGATGGGCGCGTTCGTGGTGCCCGCCGCGGTGCTGGCCGTGCGACGACGGGCCACCGGGACGGGCGCTAGGAGGTCCTGAAGCGGCGGGCCGCGATCACGCTCCGCCCGGACCTTCGCTGCTCACTTAGAGCGCTTTCGCTTGCGCAGCGCCGAGCCCTTGTGGACGGCCTTCTTTCCGCTCTTCTCGCTCCGCACGGCGTACTGCGGTTCTTCGGGCGAGGCCGCGACGGTGCGGCCGGCCTCCTCACGGCGGTCGGTGATCTCCTCCTCCACCCGGCCCTCGGCCGTGGAGCCGTGGCTGCGCCAGGTGACCTCGTCGCCGACGGCCGGGTCCTTCTTCTTGTCCCCCATGTGCGTCGCGGTACCCGCCCCCGGCCGCGCTAGGCATGGGCGGCGGCAACGCCGGGAGCGGCCGCCATCGGAACGCTGCACGGCGGCCAAAAATCCGCTTCAGGCGCGCCTGTGCAGGTAGCGGTAGCGGCACGGCTCGTCCAGCTCCACCAGCTCGCGCGCGACGCCCAGCTCGCGGAAGATCTCCGGGAGGGTCAGCAGCGACGGCCTCAGCGAGAAGACGAACCCGTCCCGCTCGCGCTCGGCGAGCTTCCCGCCGAAGGCCGCCACCCGGCCGGTCGGCTCGGGCACCACCGGCATGCCCATCCAGGTAGTTGATTTACTAAATCAACTATATGTAGGGTGCGGCCATGCCACCACGCGAAGAGGGAGTCACGCGCCTGACCGAGGCCCTGTTCGCGGTCTTGGAGAACATGCGGCGCGCACGCAGGGCGATCCCCGACGCCGCGGCGCTCGCCGTCCTTCAGGTCATCGGCGCGGCCCAGCGGGACGATCCCTCCGGGGGCGTGCGCCCTTCGCAGATCGCCGACCGGCTCGAGGTGCACCGCTCGGCCGTCACCCACCAACTGCGGACGCTGACCCGGGCCGGGTACGTCACCGCGGGCCCCGATCCCGCCGACCGGCGGGCGTCGATCCTGACCCTCACCGACGCCGGGCGCGAGACGGTCGACCGGCTCACCCGGCAGGGCAAGGCCCGTTTCGCGTCCTTCGTCGCGGACTGGACCGACGAGGAGGTCACGGAACTGGCCCGCCTGCTGGAGAAGTTCCGCGCCTCCGCGCAGGCCGTCAACGAGAAAGAGCCCCCTCCCAGCGCCCCCGGCTGGAGAAGCGCCTAAGGAACACCGTTGAAGCGTCTCGCCACCCTCCTCCCCCTGCTGCTCGACCTGGTGGTCCCGACCGCCGGCTACTTCCTGTTGCACGCCCTGGGCATGGACGACGTCTGGGCGCTCTCCGTCGCCGGCTCGGCGGCCGGCGTCACCACGGCCGTCAACAGCGTCCGCAGGCGCCGCGTCGACCTGCTGGGTGCCCTGGTCTGCGCGGAACTGGGCCTCTCGGTCGGGCTCGCCCTGGCCACCGACAGCCCGCGCCTCGTCCTCGCTCGCGCCGCGCTCTACCTCGCGATCGGCGGAGGGGCGCTGCTGGCCTCCGGCGCGGCCGGGCGCCCGATCACCTACCCCGCGGCCGAGCCGATGGCCACCAAGGGCGACCCCGTGCGCGCCCGCGCGTACGCGGCGGTCTGGGACCGCTCGGCCGAGTTCCGCCGCATCCGCGTCCGCCTCAGCTCGTTCGTGGGGATCGGGATCGGATCGTCGACGCCGAAGAGGCCGCCCTGTCCTCCGGCGACCGGGCCCCGGCCGCCGCCGGCACCGCTGACCGGGCGCGTCTCACCAGGAACGCGGACAGCCGATGATCAGTGCCGATTCTGGAGATGGGGCCGGAGCCTGTGGCGGGGGCTCAGGAGTCGTCCGCGCCCGCCGGTGCGAAGCGCACGGTGGCCAGTTCGCGCAGGCCGGAGACGGTCAGCACGGGCTCCAGGAGCGGCGGGGCGATCAGTTCGAGAAGCCCGGCGCGGGCGAACAGGACGCTCAGCCCGGCGCTGTCGAGGTACTCGACGGCGGTGATGTCCAGGACGAGGCGGCCCCCGTCGCGGCGCGCGGCGTCCAGGGCGGCGGCGAGGGCGTCGCTGTTGCTCATGTCGATCTCGCCGGAGGCCGTCACGAGCGGGGTCCCGTCCGGCCGGTGGACGGTCGTGAGCGTGAGAGGTGTGGTCATGAGCCAATCCGGGTGTGCATCTTGACGGTGGTGCCGGTGGGCCCGGGCGTGATCGTGAGCCGCTGCGTCAGCGCGCGCATGAGAGTGGTGCCGCGTCCCCGGTCGCGGCCCGTCCCCGGGCGAGGCGGCTTCCAGCGGCCGGTGTCGGTGACGGTGAGGTGGAGCTGGTCGACGAGCGCCTCGGCCCGCAACCGGATCGTGGGCACGTCGGCGCCGGCGCCGGGGCGGCCGTGCTCGACGGCGTTCGCGCAGGCCTCTCCCGCGGCGACCAGGAAGCCCTGGGCGGTGCGGCGCGGTATCCGGCACTGGGCGAGCCAGCCGCGCAGCGCGTCCCGGATGGGCGCGAGCTGCGAGGACTCGGCGGGGAAGGTCACGTCCAGCGGGGCCGGATGCCGGTACAGCATCAGCGCGACGTCGTCGTCGTAGCCGTCCGGCGGGGCGAGTCTCGCCATGATCCGGGAGGCGAGATCGTCGATCCCGTGCTCGCGGAAGTCCTGGACGGCCCGGCCCGCCCGTTCGATGCCCTCGGTCAGGGACCTGCGGCGCCGTTCTACGAGCCCGTCGGTGTACAGCAGGACGGTCGCCCGTGCGGGGATGGTCGTCTCGGCGTCGGACCGGGCGCCGCCCAGGGAGACGGCGATCGGGACGGACCTTCCGCCCTCCAGCAGCCGGGTCGTGCCGTCGGGCAGCGCGAGGATGGCGGGCGGGTGCCCCGCGCTGGAGTAGGTGAGGGCGCCGGTCGCGGGATCGAGGACGCCGCAGAAGACGGTGGAGCAGTGGGCGCCGGGGACTTCTCCGGCGAACCGGTCGAGGGCCGTGAGGGTCCGCGCGGGGCTGGCGTCCTGCAGCAGCAGGGCACGGCAGGCGCTGCGCAGCTGGCCCATGACGGTGGCCGCCTCCAGTCCCCGGCCGACGCAGTCGCCCACGATGATGCCGATGCGGCCGTCGGGAAGGGCGAAGGTGTCGTACCAGTCGCCGCCGACCTCGAGCGGCTGCGCGGCGGGCTCGTAGCGGACGGCGAACCCGGCGGGCAGTTCGGACGGGCCGAGGATGGCGCGCTGCAGCGCGAGGGCGGTCTCGCGCTGCTGGTCGATCTGGTGGGCGCGCGACAGCCCCTGGGCGAGATGCGCCGCCAGGAGGGTCAGCAGCAGCCGGTCCTGGTCGGTGAAGGGGCGCCCTTCGCTCAGTTCGAGCCAGATGACGAGGGTGCCGCGGGGATGTTCGAGGGTGATGGCGGTGGGGTGCTCGGCGACGGGCGTGAGCGTCGGGTGCTCCCGCAGCGCGAGCAGCTCGGCGCGACGCTTCTCGGGCAGCGCCTCCCAGGTCAGCTCCGCGTCGGTGGACGTCAGTTCGGGGGCGCCGCCGGTGACGAGGACGGCCAGCGCCCGGTCGGCGCGCCACTGGTCCCGCAGCTCCTCCAGCGCGCCGGCCAGGGCGTCGGGCAGGCTGACGGCCTCGGCGAGGCGCATGCCGAGGGCCACCTGGGCGCTCTCGCGCTGGATGGCGTACCGGTCGGCCGTGACGTCCCGGAAGGTGCCCACGATGACGCGCCGCCCGGTCTCGGGATCGCGGACGTAGGTGAACGCGGCGCTGACCCAGACCCGGTGCCCGTCGCGGTGGGTGACCGGGACGGTGCAGCCGCCCCGCTCCCCTTCGAGCAGGTCGGCGAAGGCGTCCGCGACGAGGCGGTGCGCCTCGGGATCGGTGCTCTCGTCCGGCCACCAGGGCTGCAGGGGCGGATAGGGCAGCCCCGCGGTGCCGTAGCCGAGGAGGTCGGTGAACGCGGCGTTGATCTCGATGACGGCGCCGTCCTCGTCGCAGACGAAGAACGCCTCCTGCAGCGAGTCCACCAGCGCCGTGCGCCAGCGGACATGGTGGTCGCGCAGCCGCGCCAGCTCCACGCTGGCCCGCACCCGGGCCAGCAGTTCGGCGGCGGTGAACGGCTTGACCAGGTAGTCGTCGGCGCCCGCCCGCAGCCCGTCGATCGACGCCTCCTGCCCGGCGCGGGCCGACAGCAGCAGGACCGGCACCGACGCGGTGCGGCGGTCGCCGCGCAGGGCCGCGACGAGCTCCAGCCCGTCGAGGCGGGGCATCATCACATCGCTGACCACCATGTCGAAGGCGCCCTCGCGGGCCGCCTCCAGGGCGGCGCGGCCGTCGGCGACCGCGCTGACGGCGTAGCCGGCGCCGCGCAGCAGCCGGGTGAGGTACTCCCGCATGTCGGCGTTGTCGTCGGCGACGAGCACCCTCGCCGGCGTACCGGGCGCGGCGGCGGAGGCCGGGTCCGGGCCGGTGTCCGCCGTGCCGGCGGGGACGCCGTCCCCGTCGCCGTCCGGCTCGGCGGGAAGCCACCGCAGCGCCTCCTGGACGTACGGGTCGGCGGTCCCCGACACCGCCGTGGGGCGGCCGGGCGGCGCGACGGCGTCGGCGGGCAGGTGGGCGGTTCCGAAGGGCAGCCGGATGGTGAAGGTGGTGCCCTCGCCCTCGCGGCCGGCGGCGGTGATGGTGCCGCCGTGCAGGCCGACGAGTTCCTTGACGAGGGCCAGGCCGATCCCGCTGCCCTCGTTGGAGCGGGAGCGGGCGTTCTCGGCGCGGTGGAACCGCTCGAACAGGCGCGGCATCTCCTCCGCCGGCACGCCGACGCCGGTGTCGGCCACCGTCACCTCGGCCTTCCCGTCCGCCGCGCGCACCCCGACCCGGATCGACCCCTCGAAGGTGAACTTCAGCGCGTTGCCGAGCAGGTTCAAGATCACCTTCTCCCACATGTCGCGGTCGACGTGGACCGGTCCGGGAAGCGGCTCGCACTCGACGGCGAAGTCCAGGCCGGCCCGGTCGACGGCGGACCGGAAGACGCTGGCCAGCTCGGTGGTGACCGCGGGCAGGTCGACCGGCTCGTAGCGCGCCTGCATCCGGCCGGCCTCGATGCGGGAGAAGTCCAGCAGGGTGTTGACGAGCCTGCCCAGGCGGAGCCCGTTGCGGTGGACGGCGTCCAGCTCCTGCCGCACCCGCTCGTCGGCGCCTTCCAGCCGGGCGCGCAGCTCCTGCACGGGACCCGTGATCAGGGTCAGCGGGGTGCGGAACTCATGGCTGATGTTGGAGAAGAAGGTGGTCTTCGCGCGATCGAGTTCGGCCAGTTCCTCGGCGCGGCGCCGCTGCGCCTGGTAGCTGCGGGCGCCGTCGATCCCCGCCGCGACGTGCCCCGCCACCAGTTCCACGAAGCCGCGGTACGCATCGTCCAGCGGCCGGTACGGGTTCAGCCCGGCCACGAGGAACCCGTAGGGCGCGTCCCCCTGCCGCAGTATCGGAACCGCCAGCGCCCGGCTGGGCGGCCGGGTCCAGTCGCCGGACGGCAGCGCCCCGAGACCGTGGTCGTCGAGCCGCACCAGCACCGGTCGTCCCCGGGCCGGCACCGCGGCGGGCCAGACCCCGTCCCGCTCGTCGAGCGGGATCTCGGCGGGAGCCGCCGGATGCCCCTCGTCGATGCCGGCCGTCCCCGCGAGCCGCGCCGTCCCGTCGCCGAGCAGGTAGGTCAGCGTGAACGGGAGGTCCTTGCGGTTGAGGCCCAGCTGCCGGTGCGCGAAGGCCAGCGTCTCCTCCTCGGTGCGGACCACGCTGGGATCGGATCCCAGGTTCCGCAGCGTCGTCATCCGGCGCTCGCCGATGACGCGCTCGGTCTCCTCGTTCACCACGCACAGCATCCCGACCACGCGCCCCGTGTCGTCGCGCAGGGGGCTGTAGGAGAAGGTGTGGTACGTCTCCTCGGGGTATCCCGACCGTTCCAGGAAGAGCAGCAGCGCCTCGTCCCAGGTGGCCCCTCCCATGCGGAGCACGCTGTCGATGCGGGGGCCGATGTCGTCCCAGATCTCCGCCCACACCTCGCGGGCCGGGCGCCCCAGCGCCCACGGGTACTTGCGTCCGAGCGTGTCGCGCCGGTAGGCGGAGTTGCAGAAGAACGTGAGCTCCGGCCCCCAGGCCATCCACATCGAGAACCGGGACGACAGCAGGATGTCGATCGCCGTCCGCAGGCTCTGCGGCCAGCCGTCCGGCGGCCCGAGCGGGGTCGCCGCCCAGTCGACCGCGGCGAGGTCCCGGCCGAGCTCGCCGTCCGCCGAGAACACGCCGGCGCCGGGCGCCGACCGCGCCTCGCGCCCGGAGTCCTCGGGTCCCGCGCCCCCGGAAAGCGTCACCGCGTCCTCTCGCTCGAATGAACCGCCGCGGTTCCCCCGCTTGCCCGAGGCGCGGCGCCCCGTGCGCCTCGCGCCGTCCATCACGGTCGCAGCCCCAGTGATAAGTACCCCAAAAATAGGGTAAAGCGGTGTCGTTTACCGAACTAACGCGAGGTCGATCCGGATCGCGGTGGGCGAGTCGGCGGAACCCGGCCGCTCTCCCCTGCCCGCTCCGGACTGTACGGGGGTGGACGGTCTGCCGGCGAATATCCATACACTGCTCACGGAACAGGTCCCGAGTTCTGACGCCGGTACACCACCGGCCTTCTCCGCGCCCGCACGCCCAGCACCGTCCGTAGAGGAGCCCCCTCGGTGACCAAGCAAGGCCTCACCGTCACCCTCCCCGCCGAAGGGTCGGAGCACCCCGTTCTGCGCGTCGCGGGAGACCTCGACTTCCACACCTCCCCCCGCTTGCGCGAGGCACTGGAGTCGGTGACGTTCGCGGCGGGCGGCGGCGTCGTCCTCGACCTGTCGGGGCTGGCCTATTGCGACTCCACGGGCGTCACCGTGCTCGTCGCCGGCTATCGCCGCGCCCAGGCGGCGGAGAGCCGGATCCTGTTCGCGGGACTGAACCCCGACCTCCTCCAGATGTTCCGGATCCTCGGTCTCGACCAGGCCTTCTCGTTCTATCCCGATCCCGACGAGGCCGTCGAGGCGCTGCGCCGGCCCTGACGCGGCCGGCACCACCGAAGGCACCGGCACCACCGAAGGCACCGACTCGCGCCGCCTTGTCACGCCGAGTAACGACCCAGGGTGCTTGCGCCTATGCGATGCCGGCCACATAGTTGTCGGATGGCAAATATTCCTACCGGCCGGTACTGTTCGCCTCGTCCCCTGTTGGACCAGTTGATGCAGTGACGGGAGCGCGCCTGGTGAAGGGTGGTTCGGTGGAACACGTGGCAGGACTGCTGCGGTCGGAGCGGGAGGGCGTGCTCGAGCGGTGGGTCCGGGTGGCCACGGAGGGTGTCCGAGGCCGGATCACCGAGCGCGAGCTGCGCACGGAGCTGACCGAGCTCTACGGGCTCGTCGAGGCGGCCGTCGCCGACGGGGACGGGTCGGGCGGCGGCGAGCTGCAGGCCGCCCTGGCCGAGATGTCGCGCAACCGGGCCCGGCAGGGCTTCAGCCCGGCGGAGACCGCGATCAGCGTCTTCTCCCTCAAGCAGGCCGTGCACGAGCACGTCGAGGCCGCCGGCGACACCGCCGCCTACGGCGAGTTCATCAGGTTCTCCTCGTTCATCGACGACCTCGGGCTCCTGACCTTCGAGACCTACGCCGCCACGCGCGAGCAGGTGATCGCCGACCAGGCCGAGCAGCTGCTGGAGCTGTCCACGCCGGTGGTGAAGCTGTGGGACGGCATCCTCGGCGTTCCCCTGGTCGGGACCCTGGACTCCGCCCGCACCCAGGTGGTGATGGAGACGCTGCTGCAGATGCTGGTCGACACCGGGTCGCAGTACGCCGTCATCGACATCACCGGGGTGCCCGCGGTGGACACCGAGGTCGCGCAGCACCTGCTGAAGACGGTGATGGCGGCGCGGCTGATGGGCACCCACTGCGTGGTGTCGGGCATCCGCCCGCAGATCGCGCAGACGATCGTCGCCCTCGGCATCGAGTTCGGCGACATCGTCACCAAGGCCACGCTCGCCGACGCGCTGGAGTACGCGCTCGACCGCAAGGGCATCCGCGTCGTCGGCGGGGAGAGCGCCTGATGGAGCGGGTGCCGATTCTCAAGATCGGTGCGGTCCTGCTGGTGTCCATCCAGGTGGACCTGCAGGACCAGACGGTGCTCGCGCTGCAGGAGGACCTCGCCGAGCGCATCGTCGCGACCCGGGCGCGCGGAGTGATCATCGACATCACCGCGGTGGACATCGTCGACTCCTTCATCGGCCGGATGTTCGCCACCATCGCCGCGATGTCGCGGCTGATGGACGCCGAGACGGTCGTGGTGGGCATGCGCCCGGCCGTGGCGATCACGCTCGTCGAGCTGGGGCTGTCCCTGGGCGGCATCCGCACCGCCCTGGACCTGGAGCAGGGCATGCGGCTGCTGGGCGCGCCGCTGCCGGCCCTCGGCGCCGGCGCCCTGGACGGCCGGTGACGACCTCCGGGGAGGAGGCGCCGCTGCGCTCCAACGACGACGTGGTGCGGGTGCGGCAACTGGTGCGCGTCGCGGCCTCCGCGGCGGGCATGTCCCTGGTCGACCAGACGAAGATCGTCACCGCGGCGAGCGAGCTGGCCCGCAACACCCTCGTCTACGGCGGGGGCGGTGCGGTGAGCATCGAGCAGGTCGCCAGCCCGGGCGGGCGGGCCGGCATCCGGATCACGTTCCGCGACGAGGGGCCGGGCATCGCCGATGTGGACCTGGCCCTCACCGACGGCTGGACGAGCGGGAGCGGGCTCGGGCTGGGGCTGTCCGGCGCGCGCAAGCTCGCCGACGAGTTCGAGCTGGACACCGAGGCGGGCCGGGGCACCACCGTCACGGTGGTCAAGTGGGCGCGTTGACCGGCGCGGGCCCGGAGGGCGGCGCTCCGGCGGGGGACGTGCTGTGGATGCGGGTCGAGGAGCGGAGCGCCGCGGCGGGCGCGCGGCGCCGGGCGACGGTGCTCGCCGAACGGCTCGGCTTCACCGGCGAGCGGCTCGGCCAGGTCCAGCTGGCCGCGACCGAGATGGCCACCAACCTGATCAAGCACGCCCGCGAGGGCGAGATGATGGCGCGGATCGCCCGGAACGGGGCGTCCGCCGAGCTCGAACTGCTCAGCATGGACAGGGGCCCGGGCATGGCCGACGTGCCCGGTTCGCGGGTGGACGGCTACTCCACCAGCGGCACGCTGGGCCTCGGGCTCGGAGCGATCGAGAGGCTCGCCGATCGCAGCGGGCTGCATTCGGTGCCGGGCCACGGCACGGTCCTGTTCGCCCGCTTCCACCAGCCCGGTGAGGATGCCGCGCCGGAACCGGTGTTCTGCGGGCTGACCAGGCCGATCGACGGCGAGCAGGAGTGCGGGGACGCCTACGCCGTCCGTACCGAGGCCGGGGTGGTCTACGCCATGCTCTGCGACGGCCTGGGGCACGGGCCGCTGGCCGCTCGCGCCTCGCGGGAAGCGGTCGAAGCGGTGCGGAGGATGGCGCTGCCGGCGCGGCCGGCGGAGATCCTGCGGCACGTCCACCGGAGCCTCTCCTCGACCCGCGGCGGCGCGGTCGCCGTCGCGGCCGTTGACCCGGCGGCCCGGCAGGTGCGTTTCGCGGGGCTCGGCAACGTCGCCGCGTGGACCGTCGGCGCCGGCCGCCGGCACGGCATGATCTCCGTGCCGGGCATCGCCGGGGCGCAGGCCAGGACGTTCCGCGAGCACGTCTACGACCTGCCCGCCGGGGCGGCCGTGGTGCTGCACTCCGACGGGCTCACCGACCGGTGGGACGCCGCCCTGCAGCCCGATCCGTCCGGCCACGACCCGCTGCTGGTCGCCGGGGCCCTGATGCGCGACGCCGGGGTCCGGCACGACGACCGGTGCGTCCTCGCGGTCGTCCCGCGGGACGGCCGGTGACCCCGGTGATCGTCGATCTGCTGCGCATCGAGATCGCGGACGAGGAGGGCGTGTTCGCCGTCCGCCGGGCGGGCCGGCGGGTGGCCGGCGCCGTCGGGCTGGACCCGCAGGACCAGGTCCGGGTGGCCACCGCCCTCAGCGAGGTCGGCCGGGACCTGTTCGCGCACGCCGGGCGGGTGCTGGTCGTGTTCCTGCTCGACCAGGGGACGCGGCCCGGCCTGCTGGTCGAGCTGAGCCTCCGGCCCCGGCCCGGTGCGGACCGCTTCACCCCGGGGACCGCGGCCGCCGCCCGCCTGGTGGACCGGGTGGAGCAGGAGGACGGCGCCGACCGCCTGCTGGTCAGGATCCGCAAGGACCTGCCCGCGCCCGCGGCGCCGGCCTCCGAGGCCGCCGTGGCGGACCTGTGCGCGCAACTGGTGCGCCTGGCGCCGGTCTCGGTCCTGGACGAGCTGCGCACGCAGAACGCCGAGCTCGTCCAGGCCCTGGAGGAGGTGCGGTCGCAGCGCGAGGAACTGCGCGCGCTGAACGCCGAGTTGGAGGAGACCAACCGCGGCGTGATGGCGCTGTACAGCGAGCTGTCGGAGGAGCTGGAGAAGACCAACCGGGGGGTCGTCGCGCTGTACGCCGAGCTGGAGGAGAAGTCCGACCAGCTCCGCGAGGCCGGAGAGGCCAAGAACCGGTTCTGGGCCACCGTCAGCCACGAGCTGCGCACCCCCGTGAACGGCATCATCGGCCTGGCCCGGCTCCTGCTGGACCCGGCCGCCGACCCGCTGACCGAAGAGCAGCGGCACCAGATCTCCCTGATCGCCGACACCAGCGACACCCTCGTCTCCCTGGTCGACGAGCTACTGGACATGGCCAAGGCGGAGCGCGGGAGGCTCGAACCGCAGCCCGCCCCCGTGCGCGTCCCGAGCGTCCTCGCGCGGCTGCGGGAGCTGCTGGCGCCGATGGCCGAGGAGGCCGCGCTCACGCTGACCGTGGACGACCGGCTCGCCCCGCCCGTCCTGGTCACCGACGAGGTGATGCTGACCCGGATCCTGCGCAACCTGCTGGCCAACGCGCTGACCTTCACCGCCGAGGGCGAGGTCCGCCTCACCGTCGACGCCGCGCCCGCCCACGTGGATTTCAGCGTGTCCGACACCGGAATCGGGATCGCCCCCCAGGACCAGGAGCGGGTCTTCGAGGAGTTCTACCAGGTCCCGGGCAACCGCCGGGGCGGGACGGGGCTGGGGCTGCCGTACGCGCGCAAGCTCGCCCGGCTCCTCGGCGGCGAGCTGCGGCTGGAGAGCACGCCGGGGCGGGGCACCACGGTGACGCTGCGGCTGCCCCCGCACCGGTCCCTGCGGGAACTGGCGCTCGGCCACGTCCTGATCGTCGACGGCGAGGAGGCCGCCCGCCGGGTCCTGCGCGGCCTCGTCGAGGACGCGGCGGCGCGGGTGGACGAGGCCGCCGACGTCCGGTCCGCCTCCGCCGCGGTCGCCTCCGCTCCCCCCGACCTGGTCCTGCTGGACGCCCGCCTCTGCGGCGCCGGGGACGTCCCGCCGCTGGACGGGCTTCCGGACGGCACCGCCGTGGTCCTGCTCACCTCGATCGACACGGCGAACGCGCCGGGAGCCCGTCCGGAACGGGCCGACGCCGAGCTCGGCAAGGACCGCCTCGGCCCCGAGATGCTGGCCGACGCCGTGCGGCGGGCGCGGGCGCGGAGGGCGCGCGCCAGGGAGGACGCCGATGACCGCTGACCACTGCACCACCCTGGTCGTCGACGACATCGACACCAAGCGCTACATCATCGGCAGCTGGCTGCGGCGCGCCGGGCACACCGTGGTGGAGGCGTCGACGGCCGCGCAGACCTGGGAGCGGCTCGCCGCGCACCAAGTGGACCTGGTGATCCTGGACGTCCGCCTGCCGGACATGAGCGGGATCGAGGTCTGCGAGCGGATCAAGGCGGCGCCGCGGACCGCCTCGCTGCCCGTCATCCACATCTCGGCGTCGGCGGTCGACGTCACCGACCGCACCCACGGCCTGCGGCAGGGGGCGGACGCCTACATGGTCGACCCGATCGACCCGGGCGAGTTCATCGCCACCGTCGACGCCGTGCTCCGCTACTCCCGGGCGCGCCGGAAGGCCGAGCGGACGGCCGAGCGGCTCGCGGCGTTCACCAGCACGTCCCTGGCCATCAACGCGGCGGAGAGCTTCGACGGGCTCGCGGAGGTGGCGGCGTGCGGCGCCTTCGAGGTCTTCGGAACGCCGACGGCGGCGTTCATCATGCCTCCGCACCGGCGGCCCCGGCGGACCGTGTGCCTCGACGGCGACCCCTGGCACCGGGACTTCCCCGCCGGCCTGTTCGACCGGCTGGCGCGGCGCACCGGCCTCCGGGACGCCACGGGAACGGAGGTCGTGCGGATCCCCGCGGACGACTGGCGGGCGGCGCTTCCCGACACCGCCGCCGAGGGCGACGTCGTGGTGGTGATGTCGCTGGTGAAGAAGGGCCGCCCGCCGATCTGCGTCGCGATCCAGGCGCCGGACGCGATGGACGAGGACGACACCAACCTGCTCCGCCAGCTCGGGCAGACACTCGCCCTGGCGATGGAGGCGATGCGGTCCTACAGCGAGGAGCACCTCATCTCGCTGACCCTGCAGCGGAGCCTGCTCCCCGAGACCCACCCCGTCATCCCGGGCTGGACGTTCGCGGTCCGCTACGAGCCGGCCAGCGACCAGGCCGAGGTCGGCGGCGACTTCTACGAGGTCCTGCAGCAGGGCGACCATGTGCTCGTCGCCATCGGCGACGTCCAGGGGCACTCGCTGCACGCGGCCACCGTGATGGCCGAGATCCGCCACGCGCTGCGCGCCTTCGCCGACGAGGGCCACGACGCCACCACCATCCTCGGGCTCCTCAGCCGGGTCCTGCAGCGGTACCACGACAACGAGACCGCGACGATGTGCCTGATGACGCTCGATCCCCGCACGGGCGCCCTGCATGTGGCCAACGCGGGGCACCTGGCGCCGCTCTACATCGACGAGGACGGGGCCCGGTACGGCAAGGGGGGCGGCATCCTGCTCGGTTTCCCCGTCGAGGGCGTCGGGAGCGAGGAGGTCGTGGTGCCGCCGGGGGGCACCGTCGTCCTCATCACCGACGGCCTCATCGAGGACCGCGGCATCTCGCTGTCCGACAACCTCGAACGGCTCGCCTCCGTCGCGGCCGACGTGGACGACGACCTCGAGGAGTTCAGCGACCGGGTGATCTCCGAGTTCGGCCCCCGCGAGGACGACGTCGCCTTCATCGCCCTGCGCCGGGCGCGCTGACCGGGCGGGTCACCCGCTCTCGTGCCCGGGCTCCATGGCGGGCAGGGAGCGGAAGGTGAGCGGCACGGTCTCCGCCCCGGCCTTCACGTCCACGGGGTCGAGCAGGAAGCCGACGTGATCGCCGAGTTCGGTGCGCTCCAGGACGCGGCCGACCAGGTGGCGGCGGGCGGCGGTGAGCAGGGGGACGCCTTCGGGCCCGGGCCGCCATGAGCAGCGGGCGAACTTGTCGACCTCGTCGCCCGTCCGCTCTCCGAACAGGGCCGCCACGTCCTGCTGCTCCTCGTCGAGGACGTGCACGGCCAGCACCGTCGCCTCCCGGGCCACCCGGTACGTGCGGTTGCGGCGGGAAATGCACACCAGGAACCGGAAGGGCTCGATGCTGGTCTGCGTGGCGAACCCGACCAGGCAGCCCGCACGCGCGCCCGTGCCGGGATCGACGGTGGTCACCACGAACATCGGGTAGTCGAACCCTGCGACGAACTCATCGGCGTCCACCGCACAAGCCTATGTCCGGGTTCGAACGCGCATGGGGCGGCGACACGCTGCCGGTTCAACCGGACGGGTGGCGGCCGCGCCATTGGTCGGTGGCGACGCCGGACAGGATCACGGCCACGACGTCTTCGGCGAGGCCGGGCGTGACGGGCAGATGCCCGAAGAGCACCCGGTAGTAGGTCGTCGAGGCGAGCATGTCCAGCAGGAGGTCGATGTCGATGTCCGGCCGCAGGTCGCCCCGGTCGATGCCGCGGCGGAGCGCGGCGGCGGTGGTCGCCCGGCGCGGGTGGAAGAAGAGCTCGAAGAAGTGCCGTTCGAGCGCGGGGTCGCCCGCGAGGTCGGCGACGAGCGCGGGCAGCGCCCTGCGGCCGAGGGCGGTGGTGAAGGCCTCGCTGAGCGTGCTGATCCCGGCGACGAGATCGCAATGGGTGCAGCCGGTGTCCGGCGTGGGCGCGGTGCCGACGGTGGTGGCCAGGGCGTCGACGACGAGGTGCTGGCGGGAACGCCACCGGCGCCGGATGGCGGGCTTCGTGGTGCCGGCGCGCGCCGCGGCCGCCTCCATCGTCAGGCCGCTGTAGCCGGCCTCGTTGAGGATCTCGACGACCGCCCGCCGGACCGCGTCGTCGATGCGGGCGTCGCGAGGGCGCCCGCCGGCGGCGGAGGCGGGCGGGCCGGCGGACCGGCTTGTCGGGGTGGCCATGAGGGCAGTATAAGGGATACGTTCCGTTCCGGAACGAAACGTAACCTGGAGGCCGCCATGGTCCGTCCCGCCGACGATCCGTCCGCCGGATCCCCCGATCACCACGTCCACGAGGACGATGGCCCGCCCGCGCCGTCGCCCACGGCCGACCCCGCCCGCGACAGCGTGTTCGGCGGCGCCCATCGCGCGCTGACGCTGGGCGTCCTGCTGTCGGTCGGGCTCGTGGCCTTGGAGTCCCTCGGAGTGGCCACCGTGCTGCCCGGCATCGCCGAGGACCTCGACGGCCTGGGCGCCTACGGCTGGGGCCTGTCGGCCCTCATGCTGGCCAACGTCATCGGCACCGTCGTCGCCGGGCGGGACGCCGACCGGCGCGGACCGCTGCGTCCGATGGCCTGGGGCATGCTGGCGCTGGCGGCGGGTTGCGCGGTGGCCGGAGCCGCGCCCACGTGGCCGGCGTTCCTGGCCGGCCGCTTCTGCCAGGGGCTCGGCGTGGGCGCGGTGATGGCGATGGCCTACACCGTGATCGGGCTGGCCTACCCCGAGCACCTGCGAGCCCGGATGTACGCCCTGCTCTCGTCGGCGTGGACCATCCCTTCGCTGGTCGGCCCGGCCACCACCGGCACCCTCGCCGAACGGACCACGTGGCGGTCGGTGTTCCTGCTCATCCTGCCGATCATCGCGATCGCCGCCGCGCTCACCCTGCCCCCGTTGCGCGCACTGCGGCGGTCCGGCGGCGCCGAGACCACCAGCACCGCACTGCCCTGGTGGAAGCGCCCACTGGGCAGTGCGGTGCTGCTCACCGCGGGGACCGGCGTCCTGCTGGAGGCACTGCTGCTGACCGACGCCGTCGCCCTGGTCGTCCTGGCCGCCGTCGGCGTCCTCGTCACGGTCCCCGCGCTGCGCTGGGCGACGCCGCCGGGCACGCTGAGCGCCCGTCGCGGCCTCGGGGCCGGCGTCGCCGTCCGCGCCCTGCTGTGCGGGGCCTACTTCGGCACCGAGGCGTTCCTTCCGCTCGGCCTCCAGGAGTCGCGGGGCATGAGCGCCACCGTGTCCGGCCTCGGCCTCTCGGCCGGGGCGATCACCTGGGTGGCCGGTTCGGCGCTGCAGGCGAGGAGGGACGCCGGCGGCGCCGGGCGCGCCGCCGCCACCGCGGCCGGCTTCGCCGTCCTGGCCGCCGGGGTCGCCCTGATCGCGGTGACGACCCTGTCCAGCGCGCTGCCGTCATGGACGGCGCTGCTGGGATGGTCGATCGGCGGCCTGGGAATGGGCGTCGGATTCAACGCCTCCACCACCCAGACGCTGCAGCAGGCTCCCGCGGAACGGCAGGGCGAGGCGAGCGGCGCGCTCCAGCTCGCCCAGACCTTCGCCACGGCCGTGATCGCCGGGCTGGGCGGAGCGGCCATCGCCTTCGGGAAGGACCACGGCTCCTCGATGCGGACCACGCTGCTCGGCGTCTTCGTCCTGACGGGGCTGCTCGCCGTGGGCGGAATGCTTCTCGCCCATCGCCTGCGTCCCGGGACCGCCGATCGTCCGGCCTGACCCCCGGTCAGAAGCGCTTGCCTTCCTCGCGGGCCCGGGCGTGGGCCTCGCGGCGCCCCGTCTCGGCGTCGGCGGTCGCGAGGTTGGGACGGAACTGCACGGTGGCGATGTCCGTGATCCCGGCCCAGCGCAGCCAGTCCTCGAAGAACGTGCTCTGGAAGTCGGCGCCGAAGCCCGGTCCGCGGCCGTCGCCGTAGACGGCGCTCGTGTAGACGACGGCCGCCTTCTTGTCCCGCAGGAGGCCGGTGTAGCCGTGCTGGGGGTCGAAGCCGAACACCCAGCCGGGCTGGGAGACCACGTCGATGAACTGCTTGAGGATGTACGGCACGCCGGAGTTCCACATGGGGACGCTGAACAAGTAGCGGTCGTAGGAGTCGAAGCGCTCGAAGACGGCGCGGGCGGCCGCCCAGGCGCGCTCCTGGGCGCCGGACGGGTCGGCGCCTCCGAAGACGGTCATCTTGGCCCCGGCTCCGGCGGGGCCGAACTCCGGGAGCGTGCCGTCCCAGAGGTCGTGGTGGTCGACGGTGTCGCCGGGGTGGGTCTCCCGGTAGGCGTCGAGGAACGTGGTGGCGAGCGCCAGCGACTCGGAGGACGTTCCGCGCGGCGAGGCGGAGACGTGCAGCAAACGGCTCATGGCCTGATCCCTTCAATAAGCGGACCGTAGTCCGCATCTCTCCAGGAGATTAGCGGACCACGGTCCACTTAGCAAGGAAGGGCGGCTCGCCTTGACGGGTCGCGGAGGCGGAGCGCTACCGGCCGCGCCGACCGGCGCAGGTCGTCACGCCGTGAAGAAGCCGATGAGGGCGTCGGCGATCCGGCCGGGGGCGCTCTCCGTGGGGATGTGGTCCGCCCCCGGTATCCGCACGAGCGTGGTCCGCGGCATCTCACCGGCGAACTTCTCGGCGTACTCCACCCTTTCGAAGCCGTCGTCCTCGCCCCAGATCAGCAGCTTGGGCGTCATGGACCGCCGCAGCGCGGGAACGAGGTCGAGGGTGTAGCGGCTTTCGGCCGCGCCCGCCATGGCCAGCCAGGAGCGGCGGACCCGCGGGTCGGTCCACGGATCGACGTAGTCGGCGATCAGTTTCTCGGTCGCGGCACCGGCCAGCGCCGCCGCCACGGCCCGCCGCCGGGCGGCGAGGAGTTCTTCACCGGTGGTCGCCGCGGCGACCTCCGGTTCCCGGAACCTCGCCACGTGGGGCGCCGGCCAGGAGTCGTAGAGGACCGAGTTCACCAGGGCCAGCCGGGACACCTCCACCAGATCGTGGACGAGGAGGTGCTGGGCGACGGCGCCGCCGATGTCATGGCCCGCCACGGCGATCGGCCCGGACAGCCCCAGCGCGGACGCGAATCGCGCCACCCACCCCGCCAGAGCCGGGACCGTCGCGGTCTCCGGGGTCAACTCGCCTCCCGAGCGCCCCAGCCCGGGGAGGTCCACCGCGAGGGGCCGCAGCCCCGCCTTCGCGAGCCGGCCCACCACCGGAAGCCAGACCCGGCTCCAGTACGTCCCGTGCAGCAGCAACACCGGCGGACCGTCCCGCTCGGCGGTCAGGTAGCTGGCGGATTCCCCGTCGACCTGGACCGCGGTCCTCAGCACGTCCGTTCCAGTCGTCTCGCTCATGCGACCACTGTGCTCCGGGCCGGCCCCCGCGACCGAGAGTCCAAAAAGACATCCATGGGTAGATTCGTGCCATGGACCGTCATCGGGTCGTGGCCCTGCTCCATCCGCCCCAATCGCCCTTCGAACTCGCCTGCGCGACCGAGGTCTTCGGCAACGCCCACCCGGAGGTGCCGGCCCGCTACGACTTCCGGATCTGCGCCGAGCGCCCCGGCCCTCTGCGGACGACCGCCGGTTACGCCATGCTCGTCGACGCGGGACTGGCGGCCCTGCGGGAGGCCGACACCGTGATCGTCCCCGGCTGGCAGCCGGCCGCCGAACCGGCGCCGCCGGCCGTGACCGAGGCGCTGCGGACCGCCCACCAGCGCGGGACGAGGATCGTCGCCATCTGCACGGGTGCGTTCGTCCTCGCCCAGGCCGGACTCCTCGACGGCCGCCGCGCCACCACCCACTGGCGCCACACCGCCCGTCTCGCCGCCTCCTTCCCCGACGTGCGCGTGGACCCGGACGTGCTCTACGTGGACGACGGCGACGTGGCGACCAGCGCGGGAACCGGCGCGGGCATCGACCTGTGCCTGCACCTCGTGCGTTCCGACCACGGCGCGGCGTACGCCGCCCAGATCGCCCGGAACATGGTGCTGCCGCCGCACCGCGAGGGCAGCCAGCTCCAGTACGCCGCACAGCCCGTCCCCGCCAAGGCGGACGCGTCGCTGGCGCCACTGCTGGAGTGGGCCGCCTCCCGGCTCGACACCCGGCTGACCGTCGCCCGGCTCGCCGAACGCGCCGGACTGTCGAGCCGGACCCTCGCCCGGCAGTTCACCGAACAGCTCGGCACCAGCCCGGGGCAGTGGCTGCTCGGCCGCCGCCTCGACGCGGCACGGGTGCTGCTCGAACGGACCGACCTTCCCGTGGAGGCCGTCGCCACCCGGGTCGGCCTCGCCTCGGCGGTCAATCTGCGCCGCCACTTCCGGGCGCACCTCGGCACCACACCCGGCTCCTACCGGCGGACCTTCAGCGAAAGCCGTTGACGGCCGCGGAGCCGACGCCGCACCCGCGAACGGCGACGGACGCCTTCCGACGATTCGTGGACGCCACCTGTCGATCATCCGGAATGATGTCCTCGTGCGAGGATCTCTGACGGTCGCCGTAGCCCAGCCCGCGTGTGACGAGCTGGACGTCGTCCATAACGCCAGCCGCCAGGCCGGGGTGGTGCGGCGCGCGGGCGCGCGTCTGGTGGTCTTCCCGGAGCTGTCGCTGACCGGTTACGACCTTGCGGCTCCCGCCGTGGCCGCGGACGACGCGCGGCTGGATCCGATCAGGGCCGCGTGCGACGGCGCCGACGCGGTCGCCCTGGTGGGCGCTCCGGTGCGGGAAGACGATGGGCGGGAGTACATCGCGACGCTGGCCGTCACGGGCGAGAGCACGACGGTGGCCTATCGGAAGATGCACCTTCACGGCGAGGAGGTCCGCCGGTTCAGTCCCGGCGAGAAGCCGGAGGTCCTGGAGATCGACGGATGGCGGCTGGGCCTGGCCGTCTGCCGGGACGCCGCGGTGCCGCAGCACGCGGCCGACACCGCGGCCTTGAGCATCGACGCTTACGTGGCCAGCACCCTGTACGGGGCAGGGCGGGAACAGGCCGCCCGCCGCGACGAGCACATGCGGGATCGGGCCGCCGCACACGGCGTCTGGGTCGTCCTGTCCACCGCTGCGGGAGCGAGCGGCGAGTACCGCGAGACGTCCGGCGGCTCCGGCGTCTGGGCACCGGACGGGAACGTGCTCGTCCAGGCCGGCGCGGAGCCCGACGCCGTGGTGACGGCGACGCTCCGCTGACCCGGAACGGCGGCCGGGGCGACGGCCGGTTCAGGCGCCGGCAAGGGATCGGGTGGAGGCCTGGAGGATGTCGCCCAGGGCCGCTCGGGCCTGGGCGAGGTCGGCCATGCGGGAATCCAGCTCGGCCATCTGGGTTCTGAGGTGGTCGAGAACGCAGGCCTGCACCTCGGTGCCGTCGCCCGCGAAGCAGGGCATGATCTCCCGGATGACCCGGGTGGGGAGCCCGGCGGCGAGCAGGGCGCGGATGCGGACGACCGCCGCGGGGGCCTCGGGACCGTAATGGCGGTGGCCGCCCTGGCTGCGGTGCGAGGTGAGCAGGGCTTGGGCCTCGTAGTAGCGCAGGAGGCGGACGGACACGCCCGTCCGGCGGGACAGCTCCCCGATCTTCATGTGACCCACCCCATAGGCGCGCGGCTTGAACCTCACATCGATGTCACATCCTACGTTGATCGCATGACGACGACTTCGGCCACATCAGCGCCCGTTTCGCTCTACGGATTCCTGACCCCCAAGCCGGGGCACGCCGACGAACTCAGGAGGCTCCTCCTGGATCTCGTCGAGCCGTCCCGGGGACACGAGGGCAGCCTCCAGTACCACCTGCACGAACAGGAGGACGGCCGGTTCTTCCTCTACGAGGTCTGGCGTTCGCAGGAGGATCTCGACCGGCACAACGCGACGCCGCTGCTGCGGGCCTTCATGAGCGAAGCGCCCGAGCACATGGAAGGGGCACCCGAGGCCTACTTCGGCGCGATGATCAGTCCTTACCCCGGCGGCGCGGCCTGACCAGGGGCGCTGGTGCGAACGAGCTGCGACCCGGCCCCACCTCGGTGGGCCGGGTCCGGGGCTTGACGGCCGGGTTCGGGGCTTGACGGCCGGGTTCGGGGCTTGACGGTCGGGTAGGGGCCGCCGAACGGACGCCCGAAACGGCGGTCCGTTCATCGAGCGTTGGGGAACGCGTCTTCCGGCCGCCCCGCGACCGTCCCGGCGCCGAGGAGCGCCGGTGACATCTTTCGGTCGCCGGGCCCACCCCCCGTCGCCCGGCAGCGGACGCATTCGCAGGAGGCCCCGTGCCCGAACGAAACGCCCACTCCCGTGCCCCATGGCCGGCCCCGCGCCGGCCGCTGCCGATCGCCCTCGCCGCCGTCCTCGCCGCGCTGGTGTGCGCGATCGCGGTGACCGCCACGAGCGCGCGCCGCGAAG
This sequence comes from Spirillospora sp. NPDC046719, assembly GCF_040645715.1. Classification (NCBI taxonomy): domain Bacteria; kingdom Bacillati; phylum Actinomycetota; class Actinomycetes; order Streptosporangiales; family Thermomonosporaceae; genus Spirillospora; species Spirillospora sp. NPDC046719. The sequence goes on from NZ_JBEYYT010000005.1 coordinate 27,301, forward strand.
CGCACGCCGCCACCGTGCCGACCCCGGACCACGTCGTCGTGGCGATCTTCGAGAACCACTCGTACTCGCAGGTCATCGGCTCTTCGAGCGCGCCGTACCTCACCTCGCTGGCGAACGGCGGCGCCAACCTCACCAACTTCTACGCCGAGACGCACCCGAGCCAGCCGAACTACTTCGCGCTGTTCTCCGGCAGCACGCAGGGCACCACGGACGACACCTGCCCGCCGCCCGGATCCCCCTACGGCACGGCGAACCTCGGCGCCGAGGTCCGCACCGCCGGCCGGACCTTCGGCAGCTACAACGAGGGCCTGCCGTCCGAGGGGTCCACGGTGTGCAGCAGCAGCTCGGGCAAGTACGCCCGCAAGCACAACCCGTGGTTCTCCTTCAGCAACCTGCCGGCGTCCACGGGCCACACGTTCACGCAATGGCCCACCGACTACACCACGCTGCCGACGGTGTCGTTCGTCGTGCCGAACCTGTGCAACGACATGCACGACTGCTCGGTCAGCACCGGTGACACGTGGCTCAAGAGCAAGCTCGAGGGCTACGCCCAGTGGGCCAAGACCCACAACAGCGTCCTCATCGTCACCTTCGACGAGGACAACGGCCTCGCCGGCAACCGGATCCCGGCGGTCGTGTACGGCGCCCACGTCAAGACCGGTGCGGACGCCACCCAGTACAACCACTACAACCTGCTGCGGACCATCGAGGACATGTACGGCACCACCCACGCCGGGAACGCGGCGTCGGCCTCCCCCATCACCGCGATCTGGCAGTGACGACCACGGTCCCGGGGGCGTCGCGAGCGCGCGCCCCCGGGACGGCGCGCGCTGCGCCTCGTGGCGCCTCACCGTCCTCGATCTGCGGACCATGGGCGAGACCCCGCTGGCCGAGACCAGGAGCGTCGACGACCAGGCCGTCTGCGTCGGCGGCGCGCAGGTCGCCTACTCGCTGCCGGGCGACTACGGCTCCGACCTGTGGACCGTCCCCGCCGACGGCTCCGGCACCCCCCGCCGATTCCTGACCGCCGCCCTCAACCCCGTCTTCTGACCACGATCACTCGTCAGCTCGCGTTGGGGCGGCCGGGGGTCAGGACGGCCGCCACGAGGGCCGCCGCGGCGGCGACCGCGGAGGCGAGGACGAAGCCGTCGGTGAAACCGGACAGGGTGTCGCCGACGATGCTCGCCGCCGCGACGCTGGAGATCACCGCGGCGCCGATCGAGGCGCCGAACTCGTGGAAGGTGCTGACGATTCCGGAGGCGATGCCGGCTTCGTGCGGAGCCACCTGTCCGAGCGCGGTCGCCGACGCGACGACGAAGACGGCGCCGGTGCCCGCGCCCGCGATCGCGATGCCGGCCACCACGGTCGCGGGATGCGTCGACAGGGCGGGCACGGCCATGCCGACGGCGGCGGTGAGCAGGCCGGCCACGCCCATCCGGCGGGCGCCCGCCTTGGCGATCACCCGTCCGGTGAGGTCCGCGCCCAGCATCGTCGCCCCCGCGACCGGGAGGAACAGCAGCCCGGTGAGCAGAGCGCCGTAGTCCCGGCCGTGCTGGAAGTAGAACGTGCCGAGGAAGAAGACCGCGACCATCAGGGCCGTCGCCATCGCGATGAGGAACGTGCCGGTGGCCACCGGCCGCCGCACCAGCAGCACGACGTCCATCATCGGCGACGCGGCGGTCCTCTGCCTGACGACGAACGCCAGGTAGCCGACGACGGCGACCAGCACGAACCCGCCGGTCGCGGCCGTGAACCAGCCGTGGTCGCCGGCGCGGTTGACCGCGTAGATCAGCACGCTGGAGGAGGCGGTGACCAGCGCCGCTCCGAGCACGTCGAGCCGGGGCCGGGGCGTCACCACGGGCTGCCGCGGCAGCATCCAGGCGAGCGCGACGAAGATCGCCAGGCCGATGGGCACGTTGACGAAGAAGACCCACGGCCAGCCGGGACCGGCGGTGAGCAGGCCGCCCAGCAGCACGCCGAGGGCGGCGCCGCCACCGCCGAGCGCCGACCAGACGCCCAGCGCCTTGTTCCGCTCGTCCCCGTCGAACATGCTCACGACGAGCGACAGCGCCGACGGGGACAGCATCGCCGCGCCGACGCCCTGGGCGACGCGGCCGCCCAGCAGCACCTCGGCCGATCCGGCGAGCCCGGTGGTGAGCGACGCCGCCGTGAAGACCAGGAGTCCGGCGAGGACCACCCGCTTGGCCCCGATCAGGTCGGCGGTCCGCCCGCCCAGCAGCATGAGGCCGCCGAACGCGAGGGTGTAGGCGCTGACCGTCCAGGTCACGGCCTGGCGGCTCAGGCCGAGATCGGTCTCGATGTGCGGCAGCGCGATGGCCACGACGGTGACGTCGAGGATCAGCATCAGCTGGGCCACGCCCAGGAATCCGAGGATGCGCCATCGCAGCGGATGAACCGCCGCGACCTGCGCGGACGTGCCCTGGATCTCTTCTGTCATCGACAGCCCTCCCCTAACTCGTATGTGAAAGTACGACTTACAACGGGGAGCGTAACATGTATGTTCCAGTACGAGTTAGGATGGCGGGCATGCCTTCCGCCGCCGGACCGCGTCGCCGTGCAGACGCCGAGCGCAGCATCGCCCGCATCGTCGCCGCCGCGCGCGAGATGCTCAGCAGCGATCCGGCCGCCGGGATCGACGACATCGCCAAGGCCGCCGGGGTGGGTCGGATGACGCTCTACGGCCACTTCCGCACCCGGGCCGACCTGGTCGAGGCCGCTCTGGCGGACGCGTTGCGCGCCGGCGACGAGGCGCTGTCCGCCGTCGACCTGTCAGGCGACGCACGGGACGCCCTCGGCCGGCTGCTCGGCTCCAGCTGGACCCTCGTCGCCGAATCCGCCGCCCTGCTGACGGCCGCTCAGGGCGTTCTTCCCGCCGAACGCATCCGCGCGCGGCACGCCGCCCCCGCTCAGCGGATGGAGGAGCTCATCAGGCGAGGCCAGGACGACGGCGTGTTCCGCACCGACCTGCCGATCTCATGGCTGGTCAACGTCATCCACTACGTCCTGCAGGGCGCCGCCGAGGAGAACCGCGCCGGACGCCTGAAAGCCGAGGAGACGGCCCAGGTCGTGACCGCCACCGTGCAGTCGATCCTCGCTCCGTCCACCGCCCGCCCCTGAGCGGTCGGCATCGGGCTGCCCGGAAACGCGGCGTCCCCGTCACCGGGGGCAGGTGACGGGGACGCGGGCTCGGACGGCGGGCGATCGAGCAAGGCGGTCAGGCGAGGCGGTCAGGCGAGGCGGACGCCTCCTGCGAACGGGCGGCCGGCGATCGGGGCGATCTTGACGACGTCGCCGGTCTGCGGGGCGTGGACCATCTTGCCGTTGCCGATGTACATGCCCATGTGGTGCAGGTCGCTGTAGAAGAAGACCAGGTCACCGGGCTTGAGCTGGCTCTGGCTCACATGGGTTCCGGCGCTGTACTGGCTCCCGGTGTAGTGGCCGAGGCTGATGCCGACCTGGGCGTAGGCGTACAGGGTGAGGCCGGAGCAGTCGAAGCCCTTGATGTTGGCGCCCTGCGCGGTGCCGTAGCTCGGCCCGGACGCGGTCCCGCCGCCCCAGGAGTAGGGAACCCCGAGCTGGCTCAGCGCGGCCCGCACCGCCCCCATCGCCTTGGCCGAAGCCCCTCCCGACCCCACGCTCGGGATGGAGCCCGGACGGGATCCGGTGCTGGAGTAGGTCCCCAGCTGGCGTTCGACCTTCTTGAGCTTGACCTGGAGTTCCCCGCGCTTCTTCTTCGCCTCGTCGGTCAGCCGGCGAACCTGGCTCGCGCGCGCTTCGGCGGCCTTGCGCGCGCGCTCGGCGCCCTGCATCGTCTGCAGCAGCTGGACGATGCGCGTGTTGTCCTGGCTGGCGAAGTAGTTGAGCGCCGCCGACCGGTCCAGCACGGCCTGCGGATCGCCGGCCGAGGCGAAACTGATCGCGGGGTCGACCGGGCCGTTCTTGTAGGTGTCCGCGGCGAGCTTCGCGATCCGGTCGCGCGCCTCGGCCAGCGTCTTCTTCTGGCGGTCGGCGCTCGTCTTGGCGACCGCGGCGGCCTTCTGGGCCTGCCGGAGCCGCTCCCGCAGCCCGTTGTACTGCTCGCTGAGCTTCTCGGCCTCGTCGGCGAGCTTCTTCTGCTGCGCCGTCAGCTCCTTGCGCGTCGGCTTGGGCTTCGCCTCGGCGGGCACCGGCGTCAGGAGCCCGACGGAGAGCACGACCGAGGCCGTCCAAGCCGTGCTCGCGGTGATCCGGCGGCGGGCTGACGTCCTGGTGCCGGCAGCTCGTCGCTGCATGCGCTGTCCTCTCCGGTAACGCCTACCGGTCGACGGCCGTCCCCGGCGGGGACGTGTCACCGCGACCTCCTACGAAGCGTAGGAGGTCGCGTGCTCATACGCCACCCGAGTACCAGATTTCACTCGAAGGCCGACAAGTCCCTCAGCAGGTCGTGGACAGCTCCGCGATCGCGACGGCCCCCACCAGGAGCGGCGTGGCCACGGCCGCCGCCGCGAAGGCGCAGGTCGCGAGGCGAACGGACCGGCGCGCCCGGACGGGGGCGGCCGCCTCCAGGCGCAGCACCCGCTCGACCAGCGCGGCCGACCCGGAATCCCCCGCCGCTCCCAGCGCCCCCGCCACCCCGGGGACGGCGGAGAGCCGGCACAACGCGTCGACCAGCGTCCGCCTGCCGTAGGCGCTCGCCGCGGCGTCGTCGGCGGCCATCTCCAGCAGGAGCGGCAGCCTGGACTTCGCGCGCCGGACCGTCGGCAGCCACGGCAGGAGCGCATGGACGACGTCCAGCATGAGCAGCAGCGCGTGGTGCCGCTGGCGCAGGTGGGCGCGCTCATGGGCCAGGACCGCGCCGAGCTCCGCGTCGGTGAGCGTCTCCTGCGCGCCGGTGCTGACCACGATCGCGCGCCGGCGGGCGGGCAGGGAGTACGCCACGGGGACGGGGTGATCGAGCACCAGGACGTCGGCATGCCGGCCGTGCTCCCGGGCGACCAGGCGCAGCAGCTCCCGATGCCGGCGACGGTGGCGCACGGCACGGCCGAGCCGCGGAAGGCCGCTCGCCAGCCGGGAGCAGCAGGCCGTCATCAGCACCAGGGTCGCCGCCGCCGCCATGATGACGGCCAGGGATCCGTGGTGCGGCAAGCAGTGGCGCAGCCACTCCAGGAGACCGTGCCCAGGCCCCGGCGGAGAGATGAGGGCGACCACCACGACGGCCGTGTTCGCGATGAACGTCCCGGCGAGAGCCGCCGCCCAGCAGGCGATGGCGGCCCCCGGGCCGACGGCGGGCCGGCGCAGCCGATCGAGCACCGGCCCGGCGAGGCAGCCCAGCAGCACCGCCGACGCGATCAGGGCGAGCACAGAGAAGAGCATGAGGTCAGGCCTCGTCGCCGGAGGCCCGCCGCCGCAGGACGTCCAGCAGGTGCCGGGCGTCCTCGGGCGGCACGCTTTCGGCGAACCTCGCCAGGATCGCCCCGTGGTCCGGGGCATCGGTGAGCACGTCGAGCATCAACTCGACCGCGTACTCCTCCCGCGGCCTGGTGGGGCTGTAGCGGAAGGCCACACCGTCGGGCGTGCGCTGCAGCATCCCCTTCTGCGCCAGCCGTTCGGCCACCGTCTGCACCGTGTTGTAGGCGAGCTTCTTCTCGGCGTTCTCGTTCAGCCTCGCCAGCAGCTCGCGGACCCGCAGCGGGCCGGGCGCCGCCCAGAGCACGTCCATGATGGAGCGCTCGAGCGATCCAGCCAATCCGGCCACGCGGCCACCTCCGTCCTCCCCCACATTGTGCCGGAACTCCCGCCGGCCACCGCCGTCCGGTGGATCAGTGGTGGTACTGATGCACGACGGCGTGCCCCCGGCCCCGGCCGATCATCCAGCGGTTCACCGGCGTGGTGAACACGAAGGCGATGACGAGGGCCGCGGCGAGCGCGCCCCAGAACAGCACGTCCCCGAGGCCCGCATGCATCGCTCCCGGGATCACGACCACGGTCGCGTTGTCCAGGATCTCCATCACCACGATCGACACGGTGTCGGCGGCCAGCGCCACCCCGAACGCCGCCCGCACCGACAGCCCCGCCTTGAGGACGCCGCGCATCGTCAACGCGTACCCGAACACGAAGGCCAGGACGACCGCCGCGACGATCGTGGCCGCGTTCGACCAGCCGAAGGCCGTTCCGAGCACCATGCCGAGCACCTCGCCGATGGCGCAACCGGTCAGGCAGTGCAGGGTCGCCCGCGCCGCCGTCCCCCAGGAGACCGAACCGCCGTGGCCCCCATGGTGGGCATGTCCGGCGTCCATGGCGCCGTGCTCGGGCGGCGCAGAGTGATGATCTTCATGGCCCTCCGCGACGTGCTGATGAGATCCATGCTGGTCATGAGTGGTCACCGATACCTCCGTGATCCGGTCAACGATCACGGTCAGTATGTCCTACAAGGCGTAGGAGGTCGACGCGGCGTCGTCGCCGGAGAGCCACCTCGCGCCGCGCGGACTCAGTCGTCGCGCCCGGTGCCGCGGTCGGGAGCGGTCATGTCCCCCGTCGCGGGCGTGCCATCGGCGAGCCCGTAGCGCAGGTACACGGTGCCCTTCGGGCTGGCCGCCGGCGGTTCGAGGAGCGTGACGTTCGCGGGCACCGCTCCCCCGTCGAACACCTTCTTCCCGACGCCGAGCACGATCGGGTGCACCCACAGGTCGAGACGGTCGAACAGCTTCTCGCGCAGGAGCGTCTGCACCAGGTTCAGACTCCCGACGACCTTGATGTTCTCGTGCCGGTCGCGGATCTCGCGCACCGCGGCGGCCAGGTCCGGGCCGAGCTGCGAGGACCCGGCCCAGGAGAGGTCGGGCCTGCCGCGGGAGGCCACGTACTTGGGGACCCGGTTGAAGAGCGTGGCGATCTCGTTGTCCTGGCCGCCCTCCTGGTGCGGCCAGTAGGCGGCGAAGATGTCGTACGTCCGCCGGCCGAGCAGGAGCGCGTCCGTGCCCTCGTACGCGGCGCCCACCTGGGCCCCGGCGACGTCGTCCAGCAGGGGCGCCTGCCAGCCTCCGAACGGGAACCCCACCGGGTCCTCGTCGGGACCGCCGGGCGACTGCCCGACCAGGTCGAGGGTCGCGAACATCTCGATGTGGATGAGGCCCATGCTTGCTCCCGCTGAGTCGGCTGTCTCGGTTGAGAGGTAGACCCGGGGACATCGGCGGACTCATCGTGCCGACGCCACCAGCGCGGTTCATCGCCGCCGGGCTCGCAGAACCCCGGGATCCCCTCCTCAGCAATGCCCAATCCCGCTAGCGACTCCCCAGGTCAGTCGCTCGCCGCCGTGTTCAAGGCGATCGCTCCGCTGTCGGTGCGGACGGTGATCGAGCGAGAGGCCGAGGCGTCCTTGGGGACGTCGGCGCGGACGTCGCCGCTGTCGGTAGTGGTGGTGACCTTGTAGGGGGCGCGCGGGACGGTCACGTTCACCTCGCCGTTCTCGGTGGTCACGGCCACCTGCCGCGGCGCGGCGGCGAACGACAGGTCGACCTTGCCGCTTTGGGAGGTGGCCGAGAGCTGCGGTGACCTGGTCGCGGTGGTGCGCAGTTCGCCGTTCTCGGTGCGCAGGTCGAGCGGGCCGGTCGCACCGGCGATCCTGATCGCTCCGTTGGTGCTGCGGATGCGCAGCGCGGTCCCGAACCCGGTGGCCGAGATCCTTCCGTTCTCTCCCTGGATCTCGACCGTGAGGTCGCGGGGCACCAGCACCTGGTAGCGCACGGCGCAGCCGCCGACCAGGGTGCCGCAGTCGGTGGACAGGGTGAGCCGGTCGCCGGTGAGATCCCAGGTCGCGGCCGGCTTCCCGCCGATCAGCGCCCACCGGTCGAACCAGCGCGTCACCTGCACCTTCCCGACGTCGGCGGGCCGGATGTCCAGGTCGCCCCGGTCCTTGGCGATGGTGAGGCGGGAGCCGGCGGGGCCGAAGTCGCGCCGTTCGGGAGAGGCGTCGCCGGCCGAGGCCCCGCAGCCGGTGAGGGACGCGAGCAGGAGCGCTCCGGTGGCCGGGAGCGCGGTGCGGCGGAATGAGGGGATCAACGAGCCTCCGAACTTGATACCGAAAGTATTGAATACTTTCGGTATGCTACGGTCCGGTCATGACCGACAACCCAGGGCCTGCAAGGCGGGTCCCCCGCGCGGAGGTGCGGCGGCGGCTGCTCGCCGAGGCGGTGCGGGCGTTCACCGAACACGGCTACGCCGACGCCCGGATCGAGGACATCGCCCATGCCGCCGGCTTCACCAAGGGCGCCGTCTACTCCAACTTCGGCGGAAAGCAGGAGCTGTTCGGGGCCGTCCTCGACCAGGGGGCGCAGGACGAGCTGGCCGCCGTGACCGCCGAGATCGACGGCGCCGCCGACGCGGACGCGGTGATCGAACGGGTCGCCGAGCTCATCGCCGACCGGATCACCGGCGACGTCCAGCACGGCCGGCTCGGGCTGGAGTTCGCCGCCCGTGCCGCGCGCGACGAGCGGACCAGGGCCGTGCTGGCCCCGATGCGCCGCGCGCAGCGCGACGCCGCCGCCCGCTCCGTCGCCGAGGTGACCGAGCGCACCGGCACCGGTGCCGCCGTCCCGGCGGAGCTGGCCGGCCTGATCCTGCACTGCCTCACCAACGGCCTGGTCAACGAGCATCTCGCCGACCCCGAGACCGTCACCGCAGACGTGATCAAGCAGGCGTTCACCGCCGTGCTCGGCGCACTGCTCCCCCCGACGACGAACGCCTGAGAGGACTCCCCCGTTGGCCCCCCTGCTCTACCGGCTCGGCCGGACCGCGTTCCGCCACCGGTTCCGATTCCTGGCCGGCTGGCTGGCGCTGCTGCTCCTGGCAGGGGGCGGCCTTGCCGCCTTCGGCTCCCACCTGGACGGCCAGGCCACCATTCCCGGCTCGCAATCCCAGCAGGGCATCGACCTGCTGGAACGGTCCCTGCCGGAGGCCACCGGCGTGACCGCGCAGCTGGTGTTCGCCGCCCCGCCCGGCACCACCGTCGACGACCCGGCGCACCGGGCCCGCATCCAGAGCGCGGTGCGCGAGGCGGCGGCGGCGCCGCAGGTCGCCGACGCCACCGACCCGTTCCGGACCGGGACCATCTCCGCCGACCGACGCACCGCCCTCGCCCAGGTGCTCTACCCCATCAAACGGGACGCACTGGAGGACTCCAGCGTCACCGCCTTGGAGGACATCGCCGCCGCGGCCCGCTCGGGCGGCCTGCGCGCAGAGGTCGGCGGGACCGTCTACAGCACCGCCGGCATGCACGTCGGCATCGGCGAGGTGATCGGCCTCGCCGTCGCCGTGATCGTATTGGTCCTCACCTTCGGCTCGCTCCTGACCGCCGGGCTGACCTTGGCCACCGCACTGGCCGGGCTGGCGGTCGGGCTGCTGGGAGTGATGCTGGCCTCCGGCATCGCCACCGTCTCCGACACCGCCCCCAGCCTGGCGCTGATGGTCGGCCTGGCCGTCGGCATCGACTACGCGCTGTTCATCGGCTCCCGGCACCGCGCCCAGCTCGCCGACGGGACGGCGGCCGAGGAGTCGGCGGCCCGCGCCGTCGCGACCGCCGGAGGCGCCGTCGTCTTCGCCGGCCTGACGGTGGTCATCGCGCTGGCCGGGCTGGCGGTGGTCGGCATCCCCTTCCTGACCGTCATGGGCCTGGCCGCCGCACTGACCGTGCTGATGGCGGTGGCCGCCGCGGTCACCCTGCTGCCGGCCCTGTTCGGCCTGGCCGGTGAACGCCTGCGCCCCCGCCCCCGTTCGCGCGCCGCCCCCACGGCGCGCGGCGGCACCGGGCTGCGCTGGGCCCGCCTGGTCACCCGCCGCCCGCTGATCACCGTCCCGGCCGTCCTGCTGGCCTTGGGCGCGATGGCGCTCCCCGCGCTGCGGCTCGATCTGGCGATGCCCGACAACGGGACCGCCGACCCCGCCTCCACCCAGCGCAAGGCCTACGACCTGGTCTCCGGCGCCTTCGGCCCCGGCAACAACGGCCGGCTGCTGGTCCTGGTGCACACCCGCGGCGGCGACCCGGTACGGGCCGCGGCCCGGATCGGGGCCGGGCTCGACCTCCCCGGCGTGGTGTCGATCAGCGATCCCGAACCCGGAAACGACGGCCGCACCGCGGTCCTCAACCTCGTCCCCGAGCAGGGCCCGCGCACCCCGGCGACCCAGCGGCTCGTCCGCGACATCCGTGCCCGCACCCCCGCCCTCGGCGCGTCCGCGGGCGCGGAGGTCCTGGTCACCGGCTCGACCCCCGCCGCGATCGACGTGTCCGACCGGCTCCGCGACTCGCTGCTCCCCTTCACCGCCATCGTCGTGGGGCTCTCGCTGCTGCTGTTGCTGCTGGTCTTCCGCTCGATCCTCGTCCCGGTCAAAGCAGCCGCCGGGTTCCTGCTCTCGGCCGGAGCCGCCTTCGGCGCGGTCGTCGCCGTCTTCCAATGGGGCTGGCTCGCCGACATGTTCGGCGTGGCCACCACCGGACCGGTCTTCAGCTTCATGCCCATCGTCGTGATCGCCGTGCTGTTCGGCCTGGCGATGGACTACCAGGTCTTCCTGGTGTCACGGATCCGTGAGGAGTACGTCCGCACGGGCCGGCCGGGCGAGGCCGTCCTGACCGGCGCGCGGCACACCGCCCGGGTCATCACCGCCGCCGCGCTCATCATGTTCGCCGTCTTCGCCGGCTTCGTCACCACCGACGACCTCACCCTGAAGCCCATCGCCCTCGGCCTGGCCGCCGGCATCCTGGCCGACGCCTTCCTGGTCCGGATGACCCTCGTCCCCGCCGTCCTCGCCCTGACCGGCCACGGCGCCTGGTGGCTGCCCCGGTGGCCGAACCGGCGACCCCGCCACGCGACGCCTCCCACCGGTGGCACCACGGGCACTCGGACGGAGCGCGCGCCCTGTCCCCCAGTCGAGGGCTAGGGGGCGGCCGTCACGGAGGCGGCGTCCGCGTTGGTTTCGCGGGAGCCTGGAGTGTCGGTCAAGCCGAGCCTGAGGTGCTCGACGTGGTAGAGGGCTTGGTCCAGCAGTTCGGCGACGTGGTCGTCGTACAGCGTGTACACGACCGACCGTCCCTTCCGCGTGCCCGTGACCAGGCCGAGGTTGCGCAGCAGCCTCAGCTGGTGGGAGCAGGCGGACTGCTCCATGCCGACCTCGGCCGCCAGTTCCGTGGCCGGGAGCGGACCCTCCCGGAGCCGGGCGAGGATCAGCAGCCTGGAGGGGGTGGCCAGGGCCTGCAGTGTGGTGGCCACCCTCGCGGCACCGGCCGCGTCCAGGCGTCCGCGCGGGACGCCGCCGGCCGATCGATCAGCTCCGTGGCCCATGCGGCCATCGTACGCCGCGCCGTGCATACATGAACCAATGTTCATTCGTCCCTACATGGCGGCTCCGCCGGTACCGCGTCCGACGGCGAAGCCTCACCGGTGTGCGGGGCGGGCGGCGCGGCGCCAGGCGCCCTCGGTGAGCAGGCGCAGCCCGTTGAGGCCGACGATGACGGTGGAGCCCTCGTGCCCGGCGACGCCGAGGGGCAGCGGCAGGGTTCCGGCCAGGTCCCAGATCACCAGGCCCGTGATGACCACGGCGGCGATGGCCAGGTTCTGCGCCACCAGCCGGCGTGCCCGCCGCGACAGGTCGACGACGGCGGGGACGGTGGCCAGTTCGTCGCGGACGATGACGGCGTCGGCGGTCTCCAGGGCCAGGTCGGATCCGGCGCGGCCCATGGCGATGCCGGTGTGCGCGGCGGCCAGCGCGGGCGCGTCGTTGACCCCGTCTCCGACGAGGAGCACGTTGCGGCCGGAGCGTTCCAGTTCCTGGACGGCGGTGACCTTGTCGTGCGGCAGCAGGCCCGCGCGAACGTCGCCGATGCCGGCCTGGCCGGCGAGGTGGGCGGCGGCATGCGGGTTGTCACCGGTGAGCAGGACCGGTGCGGTGCCGGTGAGGGCGGTCAGGGCGGTGACGGTGGCGGCGGCGTCAGGCCGGAGCCGGTCGGTGATGCCGAGCACGCCGACCGGGGCGCCGTCGAGTGCGACCAGCACCGCGGTGCGGCCCTCTTCCTCCAACCGCTCGGCCACGACGAGCGCGGGGTGGGCGCCGCGTCCGGTCCGAAGCCGCGCCGGGCTGCCGACCTCGACCCGGTGGCCGTCGACGGTGGCGGTGACGCCGGCCCCGGGGGCGGAGGAGAAGTCGGCCGCGGCGGGCACGTCCAGACCGCGGGCGCGGGCGGCCTCGACGATGGCGCGGCCCAAGGGGTGCTCGCTGGGATGCTCCGCCCCCGCCGCCAGCCGCAACAGGGCGTCCTCGGTCAGGCCCGCGCCCCTGAGCGGACGGATGTCGCCGACCTGCGGGACGCCCTCGGTCAGGGTGCCGGTCTTGTCCAGCGCCACCTGGTCGACCTGCCCGAGCCGCTCCATCACCACCGCCGACTTGACCAGCACGCCGTGCCGTCCGGCGTTGGCGATGGCCGACAGCAGCGGCGGCATCGTGGCGAGCACCACCGCGCACGGCGAGGCGACGATCATGAACGTCATCGCGCGCAGCAGCGCCTCGGTCGGGTCGGCTCCGAAGGCCAGCGGGACGGCGAACACCGCCAGCGTCGCCGCGACCATTCCCGCGCTGTAGCGCCGCTCGACCTTCTCGATGAACAGCTGGGTCGGCGCCTTGGTCTCGGACGCCTCCTCGACCAGGGCCACGATCCGGGCGATCACCGAGTCCGACGGATCGCGTTCGACCTTCACCCGGAGCGCGCCGGTCCCGTTGAGGGTGCCGGCGAACACCTCGTCCCCGGCCCGCTTCGCGACCGGCAGCGGCTCGCCGGTGATGGTGGCCTGGTCGACATCGCCGGCGCCGTCCAGGACGCGGCCGTCGGCGCCGACGCGCTCGCCGGGCCGCACGAGGATGGTCTCGCCGACGGCGAGCCGGTCGGTGGGGACGGTGTGCTCGGTGCCGTCGTCGTCCAGGCGGGTCGCGGTCGCGGGGGCCAGGTCGAGCAGGCCGCGGACCGAGTCGGCGGTGCGGGCGGTGGCGACCGCCTCCAAGGCGCCGGAGGTGGCGAAGATGACGATCAGCAGCGCCCCGTCCAGCACCTGCCCGATCGCCGCCGCGCCGAGGGCGGCCACCACCATCAGCAGGTCCACGTCCAGGGTCCTGTCCATGAGGGCCTTCAGCCCGGCCCAGCCGGGCTCCCACCCGCCGGTGACGTAGGTCGCGGCGAACAGCGCACCCCACGCCCAGGCCGGGCCGTCGAGCAGGTACACCGGCAGCCCCGCCAGGAACAGCACCAGCGCGGCCGCCGCCCACCGGGCCTCGGGCAGCGCGAGCACCCGAGTGCGGCGGCGTGGCGCTCCGCCGGCCGGTGCGCCGTCCCCGGCCGCGGCGCGAGCGGGGCCGGTCAACGTGGAAGACATTCGGTGGGTCCTTCGGGAGCCGTCGGTCGAAGGCCGGCCCGCCCGGGGCCCGCCTCGATCCACCGTAGCAGGAACACATGAACAAGGATTCATACCTTCATGGACACCCCGAGCGGCCACCACGCACAGCGGAGCGGAGATGCGGTAGTCTCCTGGCGTTTGTGAAGGGGAGTAGTCCTGCGAACCGGTCGTCGACATGCTGGAACCCGATGGTTCCCGGTGGCCGGGCCCGCCGCTGAGGCGGGCGGACGAGACCTTCGGTCCTTTGACGATGGCGCATGCGCGTCGTCGGAGGGTCGAGGTCGCGGGCTCCCCGGATTCCTGCCCTGTTGGTCCTCGCCCCCCGGCACGCCTAGCGCGGGAAGGCTTGAGGTGACGGGTCGTGTGGCATTTCGTGCTGCTGATCGTGTGCGCGGTCGTGATCTACCTGTCGTGCGAGTGGTTCGTCAACGCGGTCGAGTGGCTGGGGCAGCGGCTCAACGTCGGGAAGATGGCGGTCGGCACGATTCTCGCCGCCTTCGGGACCGCGCTGCCGGAGTCGGTGGTGACGCTGGTGGCGGTGACGACCGGCGGGACGGACGAGGCCAAGGACATCGGCGTCGGCGCGGCGATGGGCGGGCCGCTCGCGCTGGCGACCGTCGCCTACGCGGTGACCGGTGTGGCGCTGCTGCTGCGCCGCCGCAGGCTGGCGGGCGCTGAGGCCGCCGCCGTCCCGGCCGGGGCCGCCGCCGGCGGGGCGCACGCGGGCACCGGCGGCGCCACCGCCGCGGGCCGCGGCGGTGCGGGTGCCTCCGACGGGCACCGGGAGGTCCTGACCGGGCCGGGCGAGCTGGCGCGGCTGGTGAGGGACCAGCGCTGGTTCCTGGCGGTGTTCGTCGTCAAGGTCGCGCTGGGGTTGGTGGCGTTCGCGTTCAAGCCCGTCCTCGGCCTGGCGTTCTTCGCGGTGTACGCGGTGTACTTCTGGCGCGAGATGTCCGGCGGCTCTGCCGAGCCGCACGCGGTCGACCACGCCGCCGGCGAGACGGCGCCCGGTGCTCAGGACGCCGTCGCCGACGACGAGGACGAGTTGGAGCCGCTGAAGCTCCAGCCGCGCCGGGAGGTTCCGGCGACCTGGGCGGTGGTGGCGCAGACGCTCGCCACGCTGGCGGTGATCTTCGTGTCGTCGCAGCTGTTCGTGCACCAGCTGGACGCGATCGGGCCGATCATCGGCCTGCCCGCGGCGGTGACCGCGCTGCTGCTGTCGCCGATCGCGACCGAGCTGCCGGAGATCATGAACGCGATCATCTGGGTGCGGCAGGGCAAGACGAAGCTGGCGCTGGCCAACATCTCCGGCGCGATGATGATCCAGGCGACCGTCCCCTCGGGACTGGGCCTGCTGTTCACCTCCTGGAAGTTCGACCACGCGCTGGCCTGGTCGGGGCTGATCACCATGGTCGCGATCGTGTACCTGCTGGCCACCATGCGCGCGCACCGGCTCACCCCGGCCCGCCTGGCCTTCGCCGGGGTCTTCTACCTGATCTTCGCCGGCGGCCTGGTGTTCATCCTGTCCTGACCCGCACCTGCCGGTGCCGCGTCGCGGCGCCCCTTGCGGACGGACGCCGCCGGACGGACCTTAGGAGGGAGACGCTCGGCACCATCGAGCAGACGGAGGGTCCGGTGCGCGCTTCCGAGAACGACGAACCGTTCGCCATCGATCCCACCGGGCGCGACGTCCAAGGCGACGCCGCCCGGATACGGGCGCGCGGACCCGCGACGCGCATCCTCCTCCCCGGCGACGTGGAGGCGTGGGCGGTCAGCAGTCCCCCGCTGCTGCGGCGGCTGCTGACCGACGACCGCGTCTCCAAGGACGCCTACCTGCACTGGCCGCCCCTGCTCAACGGCGAGGTCGGCCCGGGATGGCAGTTGTTCGCCTGGGTCGCGGTGCGCAACATGCTCACCGCCTACGGCCCCGACCACCGGCGGCTGCGGCGGCTGATCTCCAGCGCGTTCACCGTGCACCGCACGGCCGCGCTGCGTCCCCGCATCGAGGCGATCGTCGCCGAGCTGCTCGACGACCTCGACGCCGTCGCCCCGGGCGAGGCGGTGGACCTGCGCGATCGCTACGCCTACCCGCTGCCGATCAGGGTGATCTGCGAGCTGTTCGGCGTCGAGGACCCGGACGCGCGCGACGAGATACGCCGCTGCGTCGACGCGTTCTTCCGCACCACGACCGGGGCGGAGGAGGCCGCCGCTGCGTTCCCGCGGATGCAGGAGATCCTGCGCGGCGTCGTCCGGGACAAGCGCACGCGTCCCGCGGACGACCTCTCCTCGGCCCTCATCGCGGCCCGGGACGAGGGCTCGCCGCTGTCGGAGGAGGAACTGGTCGACACGCTCGTCCTGTTCCTGAGCGCGGGGCACGAGACGACCGTCAACCTTCTCGACAACGCCGTCCACGCGATGCTCACCCGTCCCGAGCAGCTGGCCCTGGTCCGGGCAGGACACGCCACCTGGGGCGACGTCATCGAGGAGACGCTGCGGGCCGAGCCCCCGATCGCCAACCTGCCATTGCGCTTCGCCGTCGAGGACATCGAGCTGGAGGACGGCACCGCACTCCGCAAGGGCGATGCGATCCTCGCCTGCTACGCGGCGGCCGGCCGCGACCCGCACGCGCACGGCGACGACGCCGACCTCTTCGACGTCACCCGCGCCGACAAGGAGCACATGGCGTTCGGCTACGGCGTCCACTACTGCCTCGGCGCGCCGCTGGCCAGGCTGGAGGCGTCGATCGCGCTGCCCGCGCTGTTCAGCAGGTTCCCCGGGCTGGACCTGGCCGTGCCGCCGAGCGAACTCCTCCCGCTGGACTCCTTCATCTCCAACGGTCACCGGACCCTGCCGGCCCGTCTCAAGGCGGCCAGCTGACCCTGGACAGGATGGCTCGAAGGCATCGATCACCTCGGCGTCCCCAGCCGGGAGATCGCATCGAGCCCCGGGAAGCGGCACGGCCGGGAACGTCCGACCCGAAGGCTAGGGTGCGTCTTCATGAACACACGTCACGCGGGTCCCGATGAGACGGTCCGGGCATGAGCCGGTACCGGGGGCCCGCCACCCTGATCAACAGCGGCGGAATCGAGACCGAGGTCTACGTCGATCTGCGCGCCAAGCAGCGGGAGTGGTCCGGAACCGCGACCATCGCCGACTTCGACGCCGACGACCCCCACGACCGGACGCTGAGACTTCCGGACGGCCGCGAGGCGCAGGTCACGCTCGGCGGTTCGGAAGCCTGGTCCGACGTCATCACCCTTGTCGGAAGCGGTCCGCCGCCCTTCGCCTGAGGTGAGGTCCGGGTGCGCGCGCGGCGTGGCCGGCCGCGCCGCTATGCCGACTCGCCGTTCACCGGGGTGAACATGCGGAGGCAGAACGCCGTGATGCGGCGGACATCGCGGTCCGTGGGCTGATCTCCGCTCCAGAGATAGCCGCCGAGCTTGCCGAAGGTCGCGTAGGCGGCCAGCGAGGCGTCGAAGGCGGGATCGGCGCTGCCGAGCTCGCGCAACGGTTCGGACAGCAGTCCGGCGAGGCGGTCGCTGGGAGCCGGGGCCGCCGAGCCGCTCACCTCGCTTACCGCGCCCGCGTTCCAGAGCACGGCACGCGTGGTCGCGGCGCTCTCCTCGCAGGCCTGGGAGAGCACGCCCTGAACCCAGCGGCGCACCCTGCCCTCCGGCGTCGGCTCCTTGGACATCTGGTGCGCGACGTAGCTGTGCAGACGCTCGGTCCCGTCTTCGAGCAGGGCGGCGACCAGCGCGTCCTTCGAGGGGAAGTGCCGGTAGAACGCCTCGTTCGACGACCCGGCCGCCCTCACGATGTCGGCCACGCGCGGACGCGACGTCGTGCCGCGCTGCTTCATGACGTCGAGGGCGGCGTCCAGCAGGCAGCGCACTTCGTTGGTGTAGTCGGCGTCCCGTTTGGCCAGGGCACGCCGGGCAATGCGGCTCGCCACGTCGTCCGTTCGGCTGGAAATCGGAATCTCACTCATGCCGGAGTCCGGACCTCATCGCGTTCCTTCATCGCACCGCCCCGGGTTCACGCTGCCCCGTCCAAGATCAGAACTTCATTCTGTCTCATGAGAATGATATTCTCACCTCCTGCAAGGAGGATGCAATGGGATGGGACTTCGAGACCGACCCCGACTACCAGGAGAAGCTCGACTGGGCGGACCGCTTCGTGCGCGAGGAGGTCGAACCGCTCGACCACCTGTGGGGCCAGGAGACCTTCACGCCGAGGGACGAGGCCAAGCGCAAGATCTTGGAACCGCTCAAGGCCGAGGTGAAGCGGCGCGGACTGTGGGCGACGCACCTCGGTCCCGACCTCGGCGGACAGGGCCACGGCCAGCTCAAGCTGGCGCTGCTGAACGAGATCCTCGGCCGGTCGCCGTGGGCCCCGCACGTGTTCGGCTGCCAGGCGCCCGACACCGGCAACGCCGAGATCATCGCGCACTACGGCACGGAAGCGCAGAAGGAGCGCTACCTGCGGCCGCTGCTGGACGGTGAGATCTTCTCCAGCTACTCGATGACCGAGCCGCACGCCGGAGCCGACCCCACCCGGTTCACCTGCCGGGCGACCAGGGACGGCGACGAGTGGGTCATCAACGGCTGGAAGTACTTCTCCTCCAACGCCAAGGTGGCGACGTTCCTCATCGTCATGGCGGTGACCGACCCCGGCGCCGACCGGTACCGGGGCATGTCGATGTTCCTGGTGCCCGCCGACACCCCGGGCATCGAGATCGAGCGGAACGTCGGCCTGTACGGGGAGCCCATGAACGGCGGCTCCCACGCCCTCATCCACTACGACGACGTCCGCGTCCCCGGCGACGCGCTGCTGGGCGGCGAGAACCAGGCGTTCGCCGTCGCCCAGACGCGACTCGGCGGCGGCCGCATCCACCACGCGATGCGCACCATCGGCCTCGCGCAGAAGGCCCTGGACATGATGTGCGAACGCGCGCTCTCCCGCGAGACCCAGGGCGGCCTCCTGGCGGACAAGCAGTTCGTGCAGGGCTACATCGCCGACTCCTACGCCCAGCTGGTCCAGTTCCGGCTGTTCGTGCTCTACACGGCATGGGAGATCGACAAGTTCAACGACTACAAGAGGGTCCGCAAGGACATCGCCACCGCCAAGGTCGTAATGCCGACGGTGCTGCACGACATCGCCTGGCGGGCCATGCAGGTCCACGGCGCGCTCGGCACCACCAACGAGATGCCGTTCTTCCAGATGATCCACGGCGCCGGCGTGATGGGGCTGGCCGACGGCCCCACCGAGGTGCACAAGGTCACCGTGGCCAGGCAGGTGCTGCGCGACCACCGGCCCAGCGGCGGCCGCTGGCCCACCGAGTGGATCCCGGGGAAGGCCGAGGCGGCCAGAGCCAGGTTCGCCGACCACATCGAGCACGAGGTGGGAAACCTGTGATCGACTTCCAGCGGCTCGCGACCTGGATGGACGAGGCCGGGCTGCCCGGCAAGGGCGCGCCGATCCAGCACCGCTTCCTGTCCGGCGGGACCCAGAACGAGATCTACGAGATCGTCCGCGGCGACGCGCGCTGCGCCATCCGCATCCCGCCGCCCGAGGCCCCGCCGGATCGGGATCGGGGCATCCTCCGCGAGTGGCGGATCATCCAGGCGCTGGACGGCACCGACGTCCCGCACACCGAGGCGGTGGCGGTGTGCGAGGACGCCTCCGTGCTCGGCCGGCCCTTCTACCTCATGGGCTTCGTCGAGGGCTGGTCCCCCATGGGCCGCACGACCTGGCCCGCCCCCTTCGACGCGGACCTGGAGGCTCGCGCCGGCCTCGGGTACCGGCTCGCGGAGGGCATCGCCCTGCTGTCCACGGTGGACTGGCGCGCCCGGGGCCTGCACGACCTCGGCCGTCCCGACGGGTTCCACGAACGCCAGGTCGACCGCTGGACCCGCTTCCTGAAGCGGATCAAGGGCCGCGAACTGCCCGGCTTCGACGAGGCCGCCGCGTGGCTGCGCGCCCACCGGCCGCTGGACTACGTGCCCGGCATCATGCACGGCGACTACCAGTTCGCCAACGTGATGTACCGGGACGGCGCCCCCGCCCGGCTCGCGGCGCTGGTGGATTGGGAGATGGGCACGATCGGCGACCCCAAGCTCGACCTCGGCTGGATGCTCCAGTCCTGGCCCGAGGACACCAGCGCGCCGGAGGCCAGCGAGGCCAGCTATGTCGACCTGCGGGGAATGCCTTCCAGGGAGCAGATGCTCGGTCACTACGCCGAGGTGTCCGGGCGGCAGGTCGACGACATCGACTACTACCTCGTCCTCGCGAAATGGAAACTCGGCGTGGTGCTGGAGCAGGGCTACCAGCGGGCCGGGGACGACGAGAAGCTGCTGGCGTTCGGCCCCATCGTGCTCGACCTGATGGCGGACGCCGCCGAACTGGCCGAGTCGAGCGGATACACCTCATGACCGACGAGCTGGTGACCGAACGACACGGCGCCGTCCTGATCGCCCGGCTGAACCGTCCGGACGCGCGCAACGCCCTCAACGCCGCGCTGATCGACGCGATCGGCCGTGCGGTGACCGCCGCCGAGGACGATCCGGGGATCCGGGCGGTCGTGCTGACCGCCGCCGGCGACCGCATCTTCTGTTCCGGAATGGATCTGCGGGAGTTCGCTTCAGGGGGCGGCACCATCGGCTCGCCCGAAGGAATGGCGAGCTTCGATCGGCTGCTGCGGGGCGAACTCACCGTTCCGGTGGTCGGGGCCGCCAACGGCACCGCGGTCGGCGGCGGCCTCGAACTTCTGCTCGGCTGCGACGTCATCGTGGCGGCCCAGACCGCCAAGTTCGGTCTGCCCGAAGTCAAGAGGGGGCTGTACCCGGCCGGTGGCGGCACCGCGATCGGCACCCGCATCCCGCTGGCCATCGCCCTGGAGATGACGATGACCGGGAACCCCGTCGAGGCCGGGCGCGCCTACGAACTCGGCCTGGTCAACGCGGTCACGCCGCCGGGCCAGGTGCTCGACGCCGCCCTCGGCCTCGCGCAGAGCATCGCCGAGAACGCACCGCTGGGGCTGGCGGCGGTCAAGGAACTGGTGCGGCTCGGCGTGACCGACCCCGCGCGGGCAGCCCAACGCAACAAGGAACTGCAGCGGTCGGTGTTCTCCAGCGAGGACGCCAAAGAAGGCGCCGCCGCCTTCATGGAGAAGCGCAAGCCCGTGTGGAAGGGCCGGTGAACCGCCGCCCGCACCTGGAAGCCCGCAGGCCGCTGACGTCATCGGCGTCAGCCGGTCTGCCGAGGGCGACCGGGTCGCGGGCGGGGGTCAGGGGAGGGGTTGGTCGAGTCGGTGTCGGAGGAGGGACTGCTGGGCGGGGTTGCGCGTCTGCGCCAACGCCTGCCGGTCGGCGGCTCGGGCGGCGTCGTTGTCGCCGACGGCGCGCAGCAGTTCGGCGCGGGTGGCGTGGTAGAGCGGGTAACGCTCCAGGATGCGCAGGTCGGTCGCGGACAGGGCGTCGAGGGCGGCCAGTGCGTTGGACGGGCCGCCGCGAGGCGGCGGGGCGTGGTGGACGGCGATGGCCCGGTGCAGGCGGTGGATCGGGGACGGGGCCAGCGCGAGGAGGATGTCGTAGAGCACCAGGATCTGGGCCCAGTCGGTGTCGTCCCAGGTGCGGGCTTCGGCGTGGCAGGCGACGATCGCGGCCTGCACCTGGTGGGGGCCGGGGCGCTTGGCGGTGGCGGCGCGTTCCAGCAGGCCGATGGCCTCGCCGATGGCGGCGTGGTCCCAGCGGCTCCGGTCCTGGTCGCGGAGCGGGACGAGGTCGCCGGCGGGGGTGAAGCGGGCGGCGGCGCGGGCCTGGTGGAGGCGGATGAGGGCGAGCAGGCCGAGGACCTCGGGCTGCTTGGGCATGAGCCAGGCGAGCTGGGCGGCGAGCCATTCGGCGTCGTCCGCCAGGTGGGCGGCCCGGGGCCGGTCGCCGGCGGTGGTCAGGTAGCCCTCGTTGAACAGCAGGTAGACCACGGTCAGCACCTGGTCGAGCCGGCCGGGCAGTTCGGTGTCGCCGGGGATCCGGTAGGGAATGCCGGCGGCGGCGATCTTGCGTTTGGCGCGGGAGATGCGCTGGGCGACGGCGGATTCGCCGACCACGAGCGCGGCGGCGATCTGGGCGGTGGTCAGGCCGCACACGGTCCGGAGCGTGAGCGCGATCTGCGCCTCCCGGGGCAGCGCGGGATGGCAGCAGGTGAAGATCAGCTTCAGCCGGTCGTCGGGGTCGGGCTGCGGCGGCCAGTCCAGCCGGGCGAGCTTGTCGCGGTAGTTCGCCTGGCGGCGCAGCACGTCGATGCCGCGCCGCCGCGCGACCGTCAGCAGCCATGCGTCGGGACGGTCGGGGACGCCCTCGGCGGGCCAGCGGCGCAGCGCGGTCTCCACCGCGTCGGCGACGACGTCCTCGGCGGCGGCGAAGTCGCCCAGCACCCGCACCAGGCAGGCCGTGAGCCGGCCCGCGTGCTCGCGCACCACGCGGGCCAGCTCACCGTGCACATCGCCGTGCGCATCGCCGCGCCCATCGCCGCGCACATCGCCGTGCGCCCGGCGGGGCGGGTCGGGACGGTGGTCGGGCACGGCGCTCAGTCGATGGGACGGATCTCGACGACGGGGCAGGCCGGCCAGTCGCGGGCGATGGCCAGGGCCTGGTCCAGGTCCTCGACGTCGACCTCGGCGTAGCCGGAGACGACCTCCTTGCCCTCCACGAACGGCCCGTCGGTGACGACCGGCCCGGCGTCCTCGAGCCGTACCGTGGTCGCGGTCTCGGCCGGCCGCAGGTGGGCGTGGTGGGTGATGTGGGCGGCGTGGTCGGCGAACCACTGCCCGACCCGCTCGAACGCCGCCTGCCGCTCGCTGTCGGACATCGCCTCCAGCTCGCGCGCGAACGCCTCGGTCTCGACGAACATCAGCACGTACTTCACGGTCTCGATCCTTCCCGGTGGCCGCTTCGCATAGGTGGACCTCGTGTCACCACCAAGACGAACGGCGACGCCCCCGATCCGACAGGCCGCGGGTTTCGGCTTCTCGTGTTTGACAGGCAATGGCGGGGCAAAGTTCCGGCACGTCGAAGACGAAGGAGCCGCATGGTCGAGGGAACCGCTCAGTCGTACTGGATGGCGTCGACGCAGCCGAGGTCCTACCCGGTGCTCGAAGAGGACGCCGAGGCGGACGTGGTGGTCATCGGCGGAGGGATCGCCGGAATCGCCACCGCGTGGGAACTGGTCCAGGCCGGCCGATCGGTCGTCCTGCTGGAGGCCGATCGGATCGCGGCGGGCGTCACCGGCTACACCACCGGCCGGCTGTCGGCGGCGCATCCATGGATCTTCGCGCAGTTGCGCGACTCCTACGGCGCGGACACCGCGCGGCTGTACGCCCGTTCGCAGCAGGAGGCGGTCGACCACGTCGTCGCCACGGCGGAGCGGCTGGGGATCGATGCCGACATCGAGCGGCGCCCGTCCCACGTCTACGTGGAACGCCCGGACCGGGTGGACGACCTGCGGGCCGAGGCCGAGGCCGCGCGGGAGGCGGGGCTGCAGGCGTCCTTCGTGACCGCCACGGACCTGCCCTACCCGGTGGCGGGCGCGCTGCGGGTCGAGGACCAGGTGCAGTTCCATCCGCGGCGCTACCTGCTGGCCCTGGCCGAACGGTTCACGAGTGCGGGCGGGCGGATCTACGAACGCAGCCGCGCGGTCGAGCTGAGCCAGGGCCGGCCGTCACGGGTGGCGACCGATACGGGCGGGACGGTGCGGGCCCAGGACGTGGTGGTGGCGACCCTCTTCCCTGCGCTCGGCACACGGCTGCTCGACTCGCGGCTGACGCCGCTCCGCGAGTTGGTGGTCGCCGCGCCGATCGCGGCCGAGTCCGACCCGGGTGCCCTGTACATCACCCGGGAGGAGAACACGCGCTCGGTGCGGACCGCGCCCTACCGGGACGGGCAGCGGCTGCTGCTGATCACCGGCGAGTCGTTCCCGCCGGGCACCACCGACGTCGCCGACCGGCAGCGGCGCCTGGTCGAATGGACCCGGCAGCACTTCCGGATCGGCGACGTCGCCTACTGGTGGTCGGCGCAGGACCTCGACACCGACGACAAGGTCCCTTACGTCGGGCGCGTCGAGGACCACCTGTACGTCGCCACGGGATACGCGCGCTCGGGCATGAGCCACGGAGTCATGTCAGGCCGTCTGCTCACGCGTCTCATCTGCGGACAGGACTCCCCATGGACGGACCTCTACTCCCCCACTCGGGAGCACCCGCGGCCGGAGGTGGGCGAGGTCTCCCAGACCGTGGTGACCAAGGCGAAGCGAAAGGTGATGGACCACCTGCACGCCATGACCGGGAACGCCGACGACCTCCGGACGGGGTCGGGCGCCGTCCTGCACCACAACGGCCGGCTCCAGGCGATCTACAAGGACGACGGCGGCGACGTGCACGCCCTGTCGCCGCACTGCCCCCACTCCGGCTGCCTGGTGCGCTTCAACGACACCGAACGGGTCTGGGAGTGCCCCTGCCACGGCTGCCGCTTCGCCCTGGACGGGTCGGTCCTGCAAGGACCCGCCATCACCTCGCTCCCGGTGGCCGACGATCCCTCCGTCACCCGGTAGCCGCGTTCCTGAGCAACTTGTAAAGAACGCGTCATCGGCCCTCCGCGGACGTGCAGAACGCAGGGGCTCGGGTAGTCGCAGCAAGCACCGCACCCGATGCGAGCCGAGTCGCAAGGTCCGTCGGCACTCGCTCACGAACTCGAAGAGAGCCGTTTCCGATGAGCCCGAAGCCGCAGCAGCAGAAGCCGCCCGGTGAGCAGCCGAAGATGAGCCCGGTGCCCGATTGCGGGGAGGAGTTCGCGCGCGAGGGCGCCGACGTGCTGATCTCCTACCTCGACGAGCACAATGACGCCCGCGACACCGCCCGCCTGGTGGAGGAGGCGGGACGCCGCGCGGTGCTGGTGCCGGGCGACCTGTCGGAGGCGGACCACTGCCGGTGGGCCGTCCCGGGCAGCCCGCCGAACTCGCCCCCGTCTACGTGATGCTCGCCGCCGACGAGGCCGGCTACGTCTCCGGCGCCCGCATCGCCGTCACCGGCGGCCAGCCGATCCTGTGACATGAACTGGTATCCGCTGCGGCTGACCACCCCGATCAAGTCGCACGCCTTCGGCGGACGCGCGATCGTCGAACGGCTCGGGCGGTCTCCCGCGCCGTCCGGCCGCATCGCCGAGACCTGGGAGGGGTCCACCTGCACGCCGACGACGCCGACGCGCACCGCCTCGAAGGCGCCCCGCACGGCAAGACCGAGGCCTGGCACATCCTGGACGCCCCGCCCGGCGCCACCGCGCTCGCCGGCGTCCACCCCGGCGTGGACGCCGCCGCCCTCCGCGACGCCCTGGTCCGCGGCGACTTCGACGCGGTCATGCGGCGGCTGCCCGTCCGCCCTGGCGAGACCCTCTACGTCCCGGCCGGCACCCTGCACAGCTTCGGCCCGGACACCCTCGTCTACGAGATAGAGCAGACCTCCGACGTCCAGCAGAGCGCCATGCCCCACCGCATGGAGGACGGCTCCCGCCTCGACGACGCCGAATGGCACCGCAACCTCGACATGCTGATCGCCGAGTGGAAACCCGGCCCCCGCCCCGACTTCCGGCCCGGCCTGCGCATCCCCGTCACCGACGACGTCGAGAAGGTCGTGTGCTGCGCGGGCCCCTACTTCGCGCTCGAACGATGGCGGGCCGCGGCCGGCGCGACGATCCGGCTGCCGCCGCCCTCCACGAGGCGCGGATCGACGGCCCCGCCGACGTCCTCATCGGCTACCTCCCCGACCTGGAGACCGACGTCCGCGCCCCCTTGGCCGCCGCCGGATACGGCCCCCAGGTCATCGCCGGCTTGGACGGGTAGCCCGCGTTCGCGAAGGGAACCGGCCGCCGCGCAGGAGAGGTGCGTCAGCCGTCGAGCCTGCGGAGGAGGAAGCGCTGGACCTTGCCGCTGGGGGTCTTGGGCAGGGAGTCGACGAAGTGGACGCGGCGGGGGTAGGCGTGGGCGGAGTAGCCGGTGCGGACCCGCTGCTGCAGCTCGGCGACGAGGTCGGGAGACGCCACTGCGTCGCCGGTCAGGACGACGAAGGCCTCCACGACCTCTCCGCGCAGCTCGTCGGGACGTCCGACCACGGCCACGTCGGCGACGGCCGGATGGGTGATCAGCGCGCTCTCGACGTCGAGCGGGGAGATCCGGTAGCCGGCCATCAGGATGAGGTCGTCGTCGCGGGAGGAGAAGAAGTAGTGCCCGTCCTCGTCCGCGGTGCCGACGTCGCCGGTCAGGTACCAGCGGCCGTCGGGCGTGAACCGCTCGGCGGTCCTCTCCGGCGCGCCGTCGTAGCCCGTGAACCACATCAGCGGGCTGGCGGTGGCGTCGAGGGCGATCGTGCCGTCGACGACCCCGGCGGTGAACCCCGGCAGCGGCCGGCCCATGGAGCCGGGCTTGACGGGCGCGGCCAGGTCGGGGTGCCAGGCGTTGGCGATCACCATGCCGTGCTCGGTCTGCCCGTAGTGGTCGCGGACCTCGACGCCGAGCGCGCCCGCCGCCCAGGTCAGGACGTCGGGGGTCAGCGGCTCCCCGGCCGAGGAGGCGCGGCGCAGGCGGACGCCGTCGGTGCTCTCCTGGCGCAGGGCCCGGTACACGGTCGGTGCCGCGGCGAAGTTGGTCACCCCGAACTCCTTGAGCACCGCGATCGTGCTCCCGGCGGTGAATCCGGCGTTCAGGAGCAGGTTGCGCCGCCCGAGCGCCAGCGGCCCGACGATGCCGTAGTACAGCCCGTAGGCCCAGCCGGGGTCGGCGGCGTTCCAGAACACGTCCTCGGCGGTGACGTCGAGCCCGTAGTGCATGTAGCAGGAGAAGGCGGCCAGCGCCTTGAGCGGCACCGGGACTCCCTTGGGCTCGCCGGTGGTGCCGCTGGTGAACAGCCGGATCAGGGTCCCGCTCCCGCCGACGGCCGCGGCCTCGGTCAGCGGCGCGCAGCCGGTGACGAGCGCGTCGAGGTCCGGCCCGGTGACCAGCGCGGTCACGCCGTCCCGGAGCAGGCCTTCGATCTCCCCGTGCTGGCTCGGCTCGGTCACGATGAGCCGGACGCCGGCGGCCCTGACCCGCATCTCGATCGCCGGTGCGGCGAACGCGGTGAACAAGGGCACGTGCACCGCGCCCAGCCGCCAGATCGCCAGCAGCGTCACCACCAGCTCGGACCGCTTGCCCATCAGCACTGCGACGTTGTCTCCGGCGGCCACCCCGCGCGCCGCGAGCGCCGCGGCCAGCCGCTTGGACGCCTCGGCCAGTTCGCCGTAGGTGAGATCGCGAGCGCTCAGATCGGGCTCGACGAAGGTGAACGCGACGGCGGACGGGTCATGGCGGTCGCACAGCAGATGCGCCGCGCACGCCCCGGCCGCGTCGAAGTCGGCCAGCCAGGACTCGACCCGCGCGGCCGTCCGTGCGGCGGCGCCCGCGGAGTCCCCGCCGGTCAGTGATGTGTCATCCGGTGTGGGCATAAGCCATACTCTGCGCTGTGGTGCGCGACACGCCTACCCTCCGAAGAGGGCATTGATGCCCGCGGGAAGGCCGCTGGCCGAACGGCTCCAGGCGACCGTGGCCAGGGTCAGGTCCGTCACCGGAGTGTCCCTCGCCTTCGGCGGGCGCGTCGACCAAGCCGGTGTCCTGCTGAAGCACTTCGACGGCCCCCTGGTGGGCCCGCTGGCGGGCGTGAAGCTGACGGTCGGGCACGGGCTCGGCGGCAAGGTCGCCTCGATCCGCCGGCCGATCGTCGTCAACGACTACTGCCGGACCCCGCAGATCACCCACGACTACGACCTCATCATCCAGGCCGAAGGGCTGCGCTCCATGGCGGCGGTGCCCGTCGTGGTGGCCGAGCGGACCGTCGCCGTCGTCTACGCCGCGTTCCGCGGCGACCGGCTCATCGGCGACCGGATCTACGACGCCGTCGTCGGGCAGACCCGCGCCCTGGAGCACGCCCTCGTCGCCGCCGAGGTGATCGATGCGGCCGAGGGGCCCCGGGCGGACGAGGAGATCCGCGAGGAGAACCGGCGGCTCCGCGCGTCCGCCCGCGACGCCTACACCCGCCTGCGCCTCCTCGCCGCCCGGACGACCGACCCGCGGATGCGGGAGGACCTCCTGCGCGAGGCCGAGCGCCTCTCCGGCCGCGACCCGGCCGCCGCCGAACCGCCGGCCGCGCTGACGGGCCGCGAGACCGACGTCCTCGCCCTGGTCGCCGGCGGCCTGGCGAACCCGCAGATCGCCTTGGCGCTCGGCCTCACGACGTACACGGTCAAGAGCTACATGAAGTCCGTCATGTCCAAGCTCGGCGCAGGGACCCGGCACGAGGCGGTGGTCATCGCCAGAAGGCAGGGCCTCCTCCCCTGAGCCGGCGACCGGCATCCGGCCACTGGGCCGGGCCGTCCTTTTTCTCGTTGCGCCGTCCGGGACGGCTTCGCGATGATCCGGAGATGGATCCGCATGTGATCGAAGCGGGATGGCGTTCTTCGCCGAGGAGATCGCCATAGCCGGCGGTACCACGGGACGGCGGCTGGAGCTTCTCGTGGAGGAGACAGCCACCGGGGCTCCTCTGGGTCGGGCCGGCCGCACCGCCCTGGCGGGACGGCCCCGGCGACATCAGCGGCTATAACTTGTTCCGGGTGGTTTGGCCTGCACGGACGCGCCAACGCGTGCGGCCCGGCCACCGGAGGGCCTCCTCTGTTCGGCCACGCTGGCGGGCCGACTCTGAATCGCGTAGGGAGAACGGCATGCGGACGGGACCTGGGCCGGCGCCGGCGCTGTTGGACAGGCTGCCCGAGCGCGCGGCCCTCGACGGCCTGCTGGAGGATCTCCGCGCGGGGCGCGGGCGGGCGCTGGTGATGCGGGGCGAGGCCGGGGTCGGCAAGTCGGCGCTGCTGGAGTACGCGGTCGGCGCGGCGGCGGACATGCGGGTCGCGCGGGCGGCGGGGCTGGAATCGGAGATGGAGCTGACGTACGCCGGGCTGCACCTGCTGTGCGTGCCGCTGCTCGACCGGCTCGACGCCCTCCCGGGTCCGCAGCGCGACGCGCTGAGCGTCGCGTTCGGGCTGCGGGAGGGTCCCGCGCCGGCGCGGTTCCTCGTCGGCCTGGCGGTGCTGACGCTGCTGGCGGAGGCGGCGGAGGAACGACCGCTGCTGTGCGTGATCGACGACGTGCAGTGGCTGGACCGGGCGTCCGCGCAGGCGCTGGGGTTCGCCGCGCGGCGGCTGCTGGCCGAGCCGGTGGGGCTGATCTTCGCCGCCCGCGAGCCGGGCGAGGAGTACCGGGGGCTCACGGATCTGGAGGTGCGGGGGCTGCCGGACCAGCACGCCCGCATGCTGCTGCGGTCGGTCGTCCGGTTCCGGCTCGACGAGCCGGTCCAGGACCGGATCCTGGCCGAGACGAACGGCAACCCGCTGGCGCTGCTGGAGCTGCCGCGGGGGCTGGACCCGGCGCAGCTGGCGGGCGGGCTCGGGCCGGTCGGGGCGCAGCCGGTGCCAGAGCGGATCGAGCGCGGCTTCCGCCGCCGGCTGGAGGCGCTGCCGGCCGACACGCGGTCGCTGATGCTGGTCGCGGCGGTGGAGGCGGCCGGCGATCCGGCGCTGATCTGGCGGGCGGCGGGACGGCTCGGCGTCCCGGCGGCGGCCGCGGAGGCCGCCGAGGCCGACGGGCTGCTGCAGGCCGGGGCGCTGGTCCGGTTCCGGCATCCGCTCGTGCGGTCGGCGGTGTACTCGGCGGCGTCGCCGTCGGAGCGGCGGGCGGCGCACCGGGCGCTGGCCGAGGTGACCGACCGCGACCGCGATCCGGACCGGTGGGCATGGCACCGGGCGGCGGCCACGTCCGGTCCCGACGACGAGGTGGCCGCGGAGCTCGAGCGGTCGGCGGACCGGGCGCGGGCCCGCGGCGGCGCGGCCGCGGCTGCGGCGTTCCTGCGGCGCGCGGTGGAGCTGACGGAGGAGCCCGCCCGGCGGTCCGAGCGCGCTTTGGAGGCGGCGCAGGCGAGTTTCGAGGCCGGCGGGCTGGGCGCCGCGGCGGAGCTGCTCGCCGTCGCGATGGCGGGTCCCCTGGACGAGCTCCAACAAGCCCGCGCGGCCCTGCTGCGCGGGCGGCTCGCGTTCGCCTCCGGCCGGGGCGGCGACGCTCCGGCGCTGCTGTTGAAGGCGGCCGAGCAGTTGGAGACGCTGGACGTCGCGCTCGCGCGCCAGACGTACCTCGACGCGTGGTTCGCCGCCGTCTACGCGGGCCGCTCCGCGGGCGCCGGCGACCTGCACGAGGTCTCCCAGGCCGCGCGGTCCGCGCCGTCGCCCGCCGGCGAGCCCCGTCCGCTGGACCTGCTGGTGGACGGGCTGTCCCTGCTGGTCACCGAGGGACGCGCGGAGGCGGCGCCGGTGCTGAGGGAGGCGGCGCGGGTCGTCGCCGAAGAGGACATCCCCCTGGCGGAGCGCCTTCGGTGCAGCCGGGTGGCGCTGGCCGCAGCGGCACTGGTGTGGGACGAGGAGCACTGGCGCGCGATCCTGGCCCGCGACGTCCGGACCTGCCGGGAGACGGGCATGCTCACGCAGCTGGCGCTCTACCTGGGGCCGATGGCGGTGATGGCGATCTGGCGGGGCGATTTCGCGGCGGCCGTCTCGCTGGCCGCGGAGGAGAAGGAGCTCGCGGCGGCGACGGGCGCGGGCTTCGTCCGCCACGCGGCCCTGATCCTGGCCGGCTACCGGGGGGACGAGGCCGAGGACGCCTCGACGATCGAGGACGTGGCCGCCGCCGCCCAGGCCGCGGGCCAAGGGAGCGGCGTCCAGATGGCGCAGTGGATCTCCGCCGTCCTCCTCAACGGGCTCGGCGCCTACGAGGAAGCGCTGGTGAAGGCACGTCAGGCCGCGGAGCAGGCGCCTGAACTGTACGTCTCCATGTGGGCCCTCCCCGAGCTGATCGAGGCGGCCTGCCGGAGCGGGCGGCCCGGGCCGGCCAGGGACGCGCTCGCCCGGCTCACCGAGGTGACCGCCGTCGCGGGAACCGACTGGGCGCAGGGGATCCACGCGCGGTCCCGGGCGCTGCTCGGCGAGGGCGAGGACGCCGAGCGCGGGTACCGCGAGGCGGTCGAGCGGCTCGGCCGTGCCGGGTTCCGGTCCGAGCAGGCCCGCGCGCACCTGCTGTACGGGGAGTGGCTGCGCCGCGAGGGGCGGCGGACCGACGCGCGGACGCACCTGCGCGAGGCCCACGACATGTTCACCGGCATCGGCATGCGGGCGTTCGCCCGGCGGGCCGGCCGCGAGCTGCTGGCCACCGGGGCGACCGCCCGCCGGCGCGGCGCGGACGCCCCCGGCGAGCTCACCGCCCAGGAGGCGCAGATCGCCCGGCTGGCCCGCGACGGCCTGTCCAACCCCGAGATCGCCGCCCAGCTGTTCATCAGCCCGCGGACGGTGGAGTACCACCTGAGCAAGGTCTTCGCCAAGCTCAACGTGAGCTCGCGCAAGCAGCTCGACGGCGTCCCGCTCAGCCGCCTCGTCGCGACCTAGCCCGGCGGCCCCGG
This sequence comes from Spirillospora sp. NPDC046719, assembly GCF_040645715.1. Classification (NCBI taxonomy): domain Bacteria; kingdom Bacillati; phylum Actinomycetota; class Actinomycetes; order Streptosporangiales; family Thermomonosporaceae; genus Spirillospora; species Spirillospora sp. NPDC046719. The sequence continues at coordinate 58,300 of NZ_JBEYYT010000005.1, forward strand.
GCCGACGGCGGCTCGCGATCCCGCCCCCGTATGGCCTCGGAGATAGGCGGTTGTTCCTGACCGCTCGTTCCCGGGACGAGCCCCCGGACCTCGTGTTACTACTTTCGGTGTCGCCTACGGAACGGTGAGTGCCGATGAGTCGCGATGAGACCGTCAAATCGCACGACGAGGTGGTGTATCTGGCGGCGGGCGTCGCCGACGCGGTGCTGGACGGCGCGCGGAGCGTCCTGCGGCGGCTGCCGGGCCTGGGCGAGGTCCGCCGGGAGCTGCGGGCGCGCGGCGAGCTGGCGTGGGCCCGGACGGCGCCGAGGTCCGAGCCCCACATGGAGGTCCTGGCCCGGCGGGCCGGCGAACGCGGTGGTCCCGGCGACCGGGACGCGGCGCACGACCGGACCCGATGAACGAGCTCCGGGCCCGGGTCGACCTCGCGCTGGAGGAGTTCCTCGGTGCCGAGGTCGCCGAACTGGTGGCGCTGGACGCGGACCTGGCGCCGGTCGCCGAGCAGGCGCGCCTGTCGGTGGCGGGCGGCAAGCGGATCCGTCCCGCGTTCTGCTACTGGGGGTGGCGGGCGGCCGGGCAGCCCGACGCCGAGTCGATGGTGCGGGCCGCCGCGGCACTGGAACTGGTGCACGCGGCGGCGATCGTCCACGACGACATCATCGACCGGAGCCCGCTGCGGCGGGGCCGCACCACGGCCCACGAGCAGCTCGGCGACGGCCTGGCGATCATGGTCGGCGACCTGCTGCTGGGCTGGGCCGGGCATCTGTTCCACGCCTCGGGGCTGCCGCGCGCGTTCCTGGGACGGGCGGTGTCGATGTGGACGGCGATGGGCCGGGAGCTGATCGCCGGTGAGTGCCTGGAGCTGCTGAGCACCGGCGGGCCCGCCGACGTCCGGCGGTCGCTGCGGATCGTCCGGTTCAAGACCGCCTCCTACACCGTGGAGTGGCCGCTGCGGATCGGCGCGGTGCTGGGCGGCGCCGCCCCGGCGACGCTGGAGGCGCTGGCCGGGTACACGCGTCCGCTGGGCGAGGCGTTCCAGCTCCGCGACGACCTGTGGGGCGTGTTCGGCGACCCGGACGTGACCGGCAAGTCCGACCTCGACGACCTGGCGGGCCGCAAGCCGACCGCGCTGCTGGCCCTCACCCTCGAACACGCCGGCCGGGACGACCGCGAGGAGCTGCAGGAGTTGCTGCGCGGCCCGGTCGGCGGCGCCGAGGCCGACCGGGTCCGGCAGATCATGCGCCGCTCCGGTGCCGCCGACCAGGTGCGGCAGATGATCAGCGAACGGGCCGGCGCCGCGCGGGCGGCCCTGGCCCGCGTCCGGCTCGCGCCCGAGACGACCCGCGCCCTGACCCTTCTGATCGATGAGGTGACCGCAGATGCCTGACGCCCCGGCCTCCCCCGACCCGGCGGACACCGGCCGCTACGACGACGCCTTCATGGACGCCCTGCGGCTCCGGGGCGACGAGCTGGCCGACACGACCGTGGATGCGCTGTTCACCGGCGGCCACGTCGCACGGTTCAACACGCTGATGCGGTGGTTCACCACGTCCGGGCAACCGCTCCCCGACGGGCTGCCCGAGCCCGCCCGCGACTACCTCCACGCCACCGCCACCGCGCCCGACTGGGTCGACTGGACGGTGATGGAAGAGGCCCGGCGGTTCTTCATCGACAACGACGTGCACATCTCCACCGCGCTGTCGTTCGCGTCGATGCCGGCCTGCTACATGGTCCCGCACGTGGCGAGGCTGCTGTCGGCGACGCACTCGCTCGACTACCCGTCCCGCCGCATGGCCGAGACCGGGCAGTTCACCGTCCACCTCATGCAGCCGGACGCCTTCGAGGCCGGCGGGCGGTTCCTGCCGTCCGCGCAGAAGGTGCGGCTGCTGCACGCGTCCATCCGCCGCCACCTGCGCGAGGCCGGCCGCTGGCCCGAGCCCGTGGCGATCTGCCAGGAGGACATGCTCGGCGGGCTGATGATGTTCAGCATCCAGGTCCTCGACGCCCTGCACCGCCTCGGCGTCCACATGACGCCGCAGGGCGCCGAGGCCTACTACTACGCCTGGCGCGTGGTCGGCGCGATCCTGGGCTGCGACCACGCCGCCATCCCGCCCGACCTGCAGGCCGCCCGCGAGTTCTCCGACCGCTACATGCTGCGCCACATGGGCCCCTCCGACGAGGGCGCGCACCTGACCCGCCAGCTGATCGAGCTGTACGAGGAGGTCGTCCCGGGCACCCTGCTCGACCCGGTCGTACCGGCCCTGATCCGCTTCCTGATCGGCGACACCGCCGCCGACTGGCTCCAGGTCCCCCGGTCCCGCTGGGACGACATCATCAAGGTCGCCCCCGCGCTGCTCGGCGTCATCGAGCGCTTCGAGGACCGGGGCCCGTGGGCCGCCCAGGCGTCCGACCGTCTCGGACGACTCGTCACCCGCCTGGAGCTGACCTCCCTCACGCGCGGCCGGGTCATGCACTACGCCCTCCCCGAAGACCTCAAGCCCGCTCACGGCGTCCCCGCCACCAGCCGATGGAGCCCGCCACCACCCATCACCACCCCGTGAGGCCGCACCGTCCCCTTCCACGATGACCGGGCGTCCTTCCGTCAGCTGAACTCGGCGGCATGGTCGGCGGCCCACCTCGCGAAGGTGCCGGCGGGCCGGCCGGTGAGGCGCTCGACATGGTCGGTGACGCGGTTCGACTCCGGCCGGTGCAGCGAGGCGGCGATCAGCGCTTCCACCAGCCGCTCGGGACGGCCGTCCGCGAGCATCCGGGACCGTGCGAGGTCGGCGGTGACCGCGTGGAACCGCAGACGGCGCCCGAGCGCGGCACCGAGGAGCGCCACCTGGTCGGCGCGGCTCAGCACCTCGGGGCCCGTCAGCAAGTACGGTTCGCGCCGGTCGTGGTGCCCCAGCAGCGCGGCCACCGCCGCATCGGCGACATCGCGCTCGTCGACGACGGCCGTGCGCGCGATCTCCGGGCCTGACACCACGTCGCCCGCCCGCAACTGCGGCGCCCAGCCACGGGCGTTGGACGCCAGCGTGTCGCTTCGCAGCACCGTGGGCCGCAGACCGGCATCGCGGAGCAGGACTTCCATGTCCGCGTGCACCTGGACGATGGGATCGCTCTGGCGAGCGGCCGCGTCGTCGATCGCCGTCGAGGACAGGTAGACGACGCGCGGCGCCGCCGCGCCGAGTTCCGCGATCATGGCCTCGGCAGGGGCCGAGTCGAGCAGCGGCCAGATCAGAAAGACGTCGTCGATCCCCGCGAGCGCCGTACGCATGGCGGCGGGGTCCGTGAGGTCGCCGACCGCCCACTCGACTCCGGGGCGCGGCCCGCCCTGATCCCGCGCAAGGCCGCGTACACGCGCGCCGTGTGCTCGGAGACGGTCGACGATTTCACGGCCGAGGTTGCCGGTCGCGCCGGTGACCAGGATCGATGAACGGCATGCGGAGCCCATGGGGCCAGTGGTATCAGGCATGATCGAGACGCTAAGGGTTCAGGTCGACATGAAGGCAAGGCGCGCGTGGTGAAGACCATCGGGAAAGTGGCCGCGGAACTCGGCATCGAAGCGCACGTGCTGCGGCACTGGGAGGACGTCGGAGCGCTCACCGTGCGCCGCGACGGCAACGGCTACCGCGTCTACGACGACAACGCCGTGGAGCAGGCGCGCACGGTCCTGAAACTGCGGCGCGTCGGGCTCTCGCTGCCCGAGGTCACCGCCGCCATGGCACCGAAGAAATCGGCGGCGCAAGCGGTCGTGAAGGCGAAGATCGCCGAACTCGAAAGAGACATCGCCCAGAGGCAACAGGCGATCACTTTCCTGCGGCACACCGCCGAGTGCCGGCATCGCTATCTCGACGACTGCCCGGACTGCGCGACCTTCGTCCGCGAAACCTGACCCGCCGCCCGCCCGAACCGAGTGGCACCTTCATGCGCGGCCGGCGGCATGCCGTCGCAGATCGCACGCTTCACCGCGCCGCCCAGTGCGCTCCAGAAGCTCAGCAAGATTGAGCATGATGCGCGTGTCAGTGGCTCGGCGGCGGCTTCGAGGGCTGTGGATCGCGCGTTCTAGACTTCGCGGATGACCAGCGATTCTCTCTGTTTCACGGTCCTGGGGTGCGCGACGCCGTACCCGACCGTGGACAATCCTTGTTCGGGTTACCTGGTGTCCGGCGGAGGCGCCCGGGTGTGGGTGGACGCGGGCAGCGGGACGCTGGCTCAGTTGCAGCGGTACGTGCGGCTGGACGAGCTGAACGCGATCTGGATCTCGCATCTGCACGCCGATCACAGTGCGGACCTGCTCACCGCCTACTACGGCGCGCTCTACGCCGACATCGAACTCGCCGCTCCCATCCCCCTTTACGGCCCGCCGGGCATCGCCGATCGGCTGGCGCACTTCCTCACCAACACCTCCACCCGCAGCCCGGTCGAATCCGCCTTCGCCATCGAGGAACTGCACGACGGGCACGAGGTGCGGGTCGGCGCGCTCACGCTGGCCAGCCGGGCGGTGGCGCACGGCATGCCCGCTTTCGGTCTGCGCGTGGAGGCCGAGGGCCGGTCGCTGGTGTACTCCGGGGACACGGCCCCCTGCCCTGGCCTGACGAGTCTGGCCGAGGGGTGCGACGTGCTGCTGTGCGAGGCCGAGAGCGCCCAGGCCCCGGCTGCGGGCGAGCAGGTGCACCACACGCCGGAGGACGCGGGTGACACCGCCCGTTCCGCCAAGGCGGGACGGCTGGTCGTCACGCACGTCGGGCGTTTCCTCACCCCGGAGCAGGCGGTGGCCCGTGCCTCGACACGCTTCGACGGTCCGATCGGACACGCCGCCCCTGGGGTCGCCTTCTCCGTCGGCTGAGCAGGGGAATCTCACCGAAGGTAATCGAATGACACGCGCCGGCGATCGGGACTTCGACCACCGGTCCGGACCACACTGACCACATGGGTGAGCTGGAGGGAGGACCGCGGCGGACGTTTCCCGCGCTGCCGGAGAGTGCGGCACACGCCCGGGAATTCGTCCGGGACCGGCTCGCGGCAAGCGTCGCCCTGGACATCGTGTGCACCGCCGAGCTGCTGGTCAGCGAGCTGGTGACCAACGCGGTGCTCCATACGCGCACCGAGGTCGGGGTGTCGGCCCGGTCCGTGGACGGCACGGTCCACGCGCGGGTCGTCGACGGCGATCCGCGCCGCGGGCTGGTGCCGCGGCGCCGTCATCCGTACACCGACACCGGACGGGGCCTCTACCTCGTCGAGCGTCTGGCGTCCCGCTACGGAGCCGAGACCGGCGAGAAGAGCAAGGCGGTGTGGTTCGAGCTGGGTCCGCCGGCGGCCTCCGGCGGCTGGGGGCCGCCCCTTTCGTTCCCCGGCGACCGGCGCGGCGTGACGCTGGCCGACCTGCCATGGGCGCTGTGCATGGCCGAGCAGCAGCACCGGCACGCGCTGCTGCGCGAGCTCGTCCTCGCCTCGGCCGCCGGGGACCCGCTCGGCATCCGGCCGGACGACCTCGAAGCCGCCCACGACGTGAGCAACGTGATCAGTGCCTGCGTGGCGGCCGCGGGAGAGGACCATCCCCCCGACGCCGACGTCCGCACCCTGGCCCTCTCGGTGCCGTCGCACGCCACGCCGGCGCTGCTCGCCCTGCGCCGCGTCCTCGACAGGGCCGAGGAGGCGGCCCGGCTGGAGCACCTCCTGACCCGGCCCGCCCTTCCGCAGCTCTCCGCCCTGCGGCGGTGGATGCTCGACGAGATCATCGGGCAGCTCGGCGGTGGCGCCCCCACCGCGTGGACGGTCGTTCCCCGGGAGCCGGCCTCCTCCCCGCTGGAGCTGAGGCCCTGGGACCGCGAGCAGATCCGGGCCAGCAGGTTCCCGACCATCGCCGTCGACGACCGGAACGTGATCATCGCCGCGAACGTCATCTGGCCGCGTTCGCGTCCCTTCTGCTCACCGGCCGTCCCCGGATCCTGGGCCGGCCGGTCCCGCTTCCCGCGCTGCACCGCGACGGCCGGCAGCTCCCCATCCGCCTGCTCATCCAGGCCCAGGAGATGAGCGACGGCCGCACGATCTTCGTCGGCCGGCTCGTCCCCCGGACGGCCGCGCCCGAGCCCTCGGCCGTCGAGTGGCCGGGGGAACTGCGGCAGGACCGGGAGGCGGCCTTGGTCGAGCCGCCGGAACCGCTGCCCGCACCGGGACCGCCGGGGCCGGCGCCCGCGCGGCCTCGCGAACCGGGGCAGCGGCGGGCGCGCGAACACGACCGGAGCATGTCGAAGCTGGAGCGGCTCTCCCTGCTGGCCGAGAGCGGGCGCGTGGTGACCGCGGCCCAGGACCTGCCGCAGGCCCTTCGCCACATCGGCCTGCTGCTGACCCGGCGGCTGGCGGACTGGTGCGCGGTGGCCCTGATCGACGAGCACGACGCGGTGGAGCGGGCCGCCGTCGTCCACCCTCCCGGACCGTCCGCCTACGAGGGCGCGCTCCCTCCGTTGTCGAGCCCCGCCCGGGGGCCGCTCGCCCGCGCGCTTCGCGGCGCGGGCCCACTGCTGCTCACCGGTACGCCTCCGATGGTCCAGGGCGAGAGCCCGCTGGACAACCGTTACGCCGAGCTGTCAGAGCGGCTGGGCGTGAGCAGCGCCGTCGTAGCGCCGTTGCAGGCTCATCGCGAGATCGTTGGCGCGCTCACGGTGGGACGCGTCCTCTCCGAGCAGCCGTTCACGCAGGACGACATGGTGCTGGTCGGAGAGCTGGTGCGGGGTCTCGCCCTCCAGGTGGCGAACATGCGCAGGTTCACCCGCCTCCGCAACATCGCCGAGCACCTGCAGCACTCCCTCCTGCCGACGCTGCCCGAGATCGAGGACCTGCGGCTCTCCGCCCGCTACGCGCCCTCGGCCATCACCGCGCAGGTGGGCGGCGACTGGTACGACGGTTTCGCCCTCCCGGACGGCGGCACCGCCGTGGTCATCGGGGACGTCACCGGCAGCGACATCGACGCGACCGCCACCTGCGTCTACGCCGTCGTCCACGGATCCGGCGCGAGCGGCTGGGAGCTGTCCTACTCGTCCGCCGGGCATCTGCCACCGCTGCTGACCACGGAGAACGGCGAGACCCGCTACCTGGAGGAGGGCGGCGGCCTCATGCTCGGCACCGGATTCGACCTGCCGCGCACCGGGGCCCGGACCCTGCTGCCCGCCCATTCGACCGTGCTGCTGTACACCGACGGCCTCATCGAACGCCGCGGCGAGCCTCTCGACCGCGGCTTGGGCAGGCTCCGCGAGCACGCCGCCGCGCTCTCCCGCGCCCCTCTCGAGGTGTTCTGCGACGAGCTGCTCATCAGGCTGGGTTCCGACAGCGACGACGACATCGCCCTCATCGCCCTCCGCCCGACCCCACCGTGACCAAGCTCCGGCGCAGGGCGGCGAGCAGGATCACTCCGCTGAACCGGGGTGTTCGCGCTTCTTGGCATTGAAGCGCGCCTTCTTCTGACGGTTCCCGCACGTGTTCATGTCGCACCATTTGCGGGTGCGGCTCTGGCTGGTGTCGAAGAAGGCGGCTTGGCAGGTCGGTGACGCGCACAGCGCCAATTTCCCGTCCCGCTCGCCCGCGATGATCTCGATCGCATCGGCGGCGATGACGCTGAGCGCGTCTTCCACGCGGGAGGACGAGCCGAGCCGCCACTGCCGCTCGCCCTCGGGCGTCAGGATCGCCGCGGCCCGACCCTGAACGCTGCGGTCGTTGATGACTTGGACGGCGGACGCGGGAAGGGCGTTCTGGAGCGCGGCCGCCGTCGCGGCGAGGTGGATCGCCTCCCTCAGTTCCCGAGCGAGGTCGAGCTGGGCGGCGGTGCAGGAGTCCACGGCGAGGCCGTTCACCGCCAGCCAGTCGACGAGCCGCTGCGGTGTGGGAATGCGCTCCACGGCGTCGCCGCGGCGCTCCGTCAGAGTCGCCGTGAAGCTGGTCGCCAGCACGCTACCGAGACGGAACTCGGGGAACCCAGCAGGCATGGAACCACCTTAGCCGGTTGCAGCCCGGCGGGACGCCATGTTAGAACCGTCTTAGCCGGTTCCGCGATGGCCAGGAGGTCTCATGTCCCGTCCGACCAGCGACGTGCGAGCGTTCGAAGCCCGCGCGACCGATGCCGAGCTCGACGACCTGCGCGCGCGACTGGCCGCGGCGCGGCTACCGGAGGCCGAGACGGTCCATCGCGCCGCGCCGGGCCCTGGCCGATGGGACCAGGGCGTTCCCCTCGCCGACCTCGTCGACCTCGTGGACTACTGGCGCACCGGGTACGAGTGGCGGTCCTTCGAAGAGCGCCTCAACCGGCTCGGCCAGTTCCGCACGACCATCGACGGCCTGGGAATTCACTTCCTGCACCGTCGATCAGCGCGCGCGGACGCCACCCCGCTGATCCTCACGCACGGCTGGCCGGGCAGCATTGCCGAGTTCGTCGATGTGGTGGACGAGCTGGCGGATCCGAAGGACACGGACGCGCCGGCGTTCCACGTCGTGGCCCCCTCGCTGCCGGGCTTCGGCCACAGCGACAAGCCGACCGCCACCGGATGGGGAACCGAAAGGATCGCGGCCGCATGGGTGGAACTGATGGGGAGGCTCGGCTACAGCGAGTTCGTCGCCCACGGCGGCGACTGGGGCGGCAATATCACCACGGTCCTCGGCGGCAGGTTCCCGGCGCACGTTCTCGGCATCCACTCGACGTTCGCGGAGGCGCCGCCCGGATCGACGACGGACGGGCTGACGGCGGTCGAGCGCAGGTGGACCGAGGAGACCCGCGATTTCTGGCACCACCGCGCGGCGTACGCGAAGCAGCAGGCGACCCGGCCGCAGACCATCGGCTACTCGCTCGTCGACTCACCGGTCGGGCTTCTCGCCTGGATCCTCGACAAGTTCGCCGAATGGTCGGACACCGAGGACAGCCCGTTCGAAACGATTTCCAGAGACCGCGTTCTCGACAACGTCACCCTCTATTGGCTGACGCGGACCGGCGCATCGGCGGCCCGCATCTACTACGAGAGCCACAATTCGCTCGACCCCGAACTCCGGGTCGACGTCCCGTCGGCGATCACGATGTACCCCCGCGACATCGAGAAGTGTCCGCGCCCCTGGGCGCAGGAGCGGTACCGACAGATCGTCCGATGGAGGTCGCCTGAAAGCGGGGGGCATTTCCCGTCGCTGGAGGTTCCCGAGTTCTTCGTCAAGGACCTTCAGGAGGGCCTCGCGGCGGTGCTGGCCGCTCATCGATGAACGCGGGTCGGGCCGGAGAACCGCCTGAATGCTCGCGCCGTTCAAGCGCTGTGGTCCTCTGGTGGTGGCAGGTAGGGGCTGAAGTGGTCGTAGTGGTAGACGGTCAGCCCGTACCGGAAGGCCGGCAACCGCGCGACGGTGGACCGACGACCCTCAGGACGGTGCTTCGTAGCGTGCGGCGATCGCGGCGGCGCGGTCGTGCAGGGAGTCGCGCAGCCACTGCGGGGACAGGGCCTCCGCGTTCGCTGCGAGCTGCCACAACGCCCATTCGGCGTGTCTCGGATCTTGGAAGGTGACCTCCATGAGCAACCGGCCGTCCGAGTCGGCTTCCTCGGCGCGGACGGCCAGCGCGGTGGCCACCAGGTCCTCCCGCCGTGCCGGGTCCACCCGTGCCAGCACGGTGACCTGGTCGCCGCCGGTCCGGAACCGCGTGCTGCGTTCCTGCCAGGCCCGGTCCAGATCGACCCGGTCCGGTCGCTGCGCGGGTTCGGCGAGTTCCTCGGCGGCCAGGATCCGGGACAGCCGGTAGGTGCGGTCCTCGCCCGACCGCGTGGCCAGCAGGTAGCCCTGGCCGCGTACGGTGACCAGGCCGATCGGGTCCACCGTGCGCCACTTCGGGGCCTGGTCCACGGCCGCGTGGTGGAGGCGCAGCCTGTGCCCGGCGAACACCGCGCGCCGGACCTCGGCCACGACGGCGTCGGGCACCTCCTCGGCGGCCAGCCGCCTTGAGAGGAGGTCGGTCTCCGGGTCGATGAGCAGTCGCCGGGCCGCACCGGCCGCGATGTCCCGCTGAGCTTCGGGGAGCGCGTCGACCACCTTGAGCATGGCCGATGCGAGCGCCGAGCCGAGCCCGAACGCCTGCGCGCCGCGCCGCGATCCGGCGATCAGCAGGGCGAGGGCCTCGTCGTGGTTCAGTCCGGTGAGCTCCGTCTGGAAGCCGGGCAGCAACGCGAACCCGCCGTGCCGGCCGCGTTCGGCGTAGACGGGGACGCCTGCCGCCGACAGCGCCTCGATGTCGCGCAGGACGGTGCGGGTCGACACCTCCAGCTCGCGGGCCAGCGTGGCCGCGGACAGCCGACCGCGCCGGCGCAGCAGCAGCACCAGCGAAACCAACCGGTCGGCGCGCATGCGCGAACCCTACTGAAATACACGACACAGGATGTCGTGATTCGTTGGGAGGCTCATCGGCACGGCGTCGAAGCAGGGCGGCCACCGGGCCGATCGACGCCCGGTACTCGACGAAGCGAAGGGAGCCGATGTGGCAGTGGAGCGAACGGCGGTCAACCCGTGGCCGTGGTCGGTGGAGATGGGGTACCACCAGGGGGAGGTCGTCTCGGGGCACACCCGGACCCTGTACTGCTCCGGGCAGACCGCCATGAGCGGCGACGGCAAGCCCCAGCACGCCGGTGACATGGCGGCGCAGCTGGTGCTGAGCCTCGACAACCTGGAGGCCGTGCTCGGCGAGGGCGGCATGTCGCTCGTAGACCTCGTCCGGCTGAACGTCTACACCACCGACGTCGATCTCCTGTTCCAGCACTACGGCGTGCTGGCGTCGCGGTTGGGCGCGGTCGGGGCGGCACCGTCCACGACGATGCTCGGGGTGACACGGCTGGCGATCCCCGAGCTGATGGTCGAACTCGAGGGGACCGCCGTGGCGTGACCCGGCCTCGCCGCCTCCGCTGGGCGGGCCGGGCGATGCGGCCCGGTCCGCCGGGGGGGGGGGGGGGCGGGGCGGGGGGGACCTGGCCGGGTGCTCGCGTGGCCCACCGGGGCGGGCGCACGTGGTGCCGCCCC